>CALMDI010000730.1 GCA_937864975.1 uncultured Chloroflexota bacterium
CTGGCGAGCGCGCATAACCGCGGGTTAGCCGAAGCGCGCGGCGCGATCCTCGCGTTCACCGACGACGATGTGGTCGTCGACCGGCGCTGGCTCGCGGAAATGGTCAAGAATTTCGTCGTGGACAAAACCGTTGGCTGCGTCACCGGCTTAATCCTGCCGATTGAGATTGAAACCCCGGCGCAGGGCTGGATCGAGCAGTTCGGCGGCTTTGGCAAAGGCTATCACCAGCGGCGTTTTAACCTGACAACCGACCGCGTTGCCAATCCACTCTACCCCTATATGGCGGGGGTGTTCGGGTCGGGCGCAAGCATGGCATTTTCGGCGTCGGCGCTGCGTGTCATGGGTGGTTTCGATCAGACGCTGGGCGCGGGCACGACGGCGCGCGGCGGGGACGATCTCGCCGCCTTTTTCGACGTCGTCTCCGCGGGCTATACCCTCGTCTACGAGCCTGCCGCCATCCTGTATCACCAGCATCGACGCGACTACGCCGGGCTGCGGCGACAGGCGCACGGCTACGGCGTTGGCTTAACCGCCTATCTCACGCGATGCCTGGTCGAAAAACCGTCCCGTATCTTCGATCTTGCCGTTCGTCTGCCCTATGGTCTGGCGCACATTCTCGGCGCGAAGTCATCTAAGAACCGCCACAAACAGGCAGATTATCCTGCCGAACTCACCCGCGCCGAGCGTATCGGCATGGTACAGGGTCCAGTCGCCTATCTCCGCAGTCGCTGGCAGCACCGCAATCTCGAAAAGTCTGTGGTCAGGGGCGACGCCGTCTGGCATACCCCGGTCATGGAACCCTCGAATGAGGTGTCTGAAGCATGAACCGACCGGTTCCCATTCTGCTGTATCACAGCGTTTCGGACGAGGCAGCGCCCAAGTATCAGCCATGGGCAATCTCACCTGCCCGCTTCGAGAAGCACATGCGTTTCCTGCGCGAGAGTCATTACACCTCGCTCACGGTGAGCCAGTACGTCAATGCCCTCGTCAAAGGGCTGCACCTTCCCAAAAAAACGGTCGTGCTCACGTTTGACGACGGTCTTGCCGATTTCTACACCGGCGCGCTGCCGATCTTACAGCAGTATAATCTCGTCGCCACGCTCTACGTAACGACCGCCTACGTCGGCGGCACGAGCAAATGGCTGACGCCGGAAGGCGAAGGACAGCGACCGATGATGACCTGGCAGCAGATTCGCGCGCTGCATCACCACGGGATCGAGGTTGGCGCGCACACACGCACGCATCCCCAACTCGATCTTGTCACGACGAGCCGCGCGCGTGGAGAGATCGCTCAATCTAAAGCCGATCTGGAAACGCATCTCGGACAGCCCGTTCACAGCTTCGCCTATCCTCATGGTTATTTCAGCCGCTCAGTGCGGAATCTGGTGACGCAAGCCGGTTATCAGTCTGCCTGCGCGGTGAAACATGCGATGAGCGCGCGCACCGACGACCGCTTTGCGCTGGCGCGAATCATCGTGCGCGGCGACAGCCGCCTTCGCGAGCTTGCCGCGCTGCTCGCCGGGCAGGGGCTGCCAGTCGCGCCCAAAGACGAACGATTGCGAACCAAAGGCTGGCGCCTCGTGCGCCGCTCCCGCTATCTCCTCGACACCTATCTTCCCAAAAGCTAACCCGCTCCTGTTGGTTCTCTCAAGCGTCGAGAACAGCTTCCATCGTCTACAATGGTAGGGAGCAGTAAAACGAAGGCTGCCAGGAGCAAGGTCTGATCCTGTTGACCTCAATCGCTTCAGTGCCTTCGGCGGTTACCCGCGCGTTGGTTCAACGTGCGAGCGGCTTCAACGACTGAAGATCGCCAATAGGCGTCGGGTTTACCGTCCAATAAATGTTAAGATTGGAGCGCCCGTTGAGTGCGGTGTCCTCGTTTATGTCGAACACACAAGGCGTGACCAGCCCGGCGCCTCGCGATCTGTGGCGTCAGATGATCGGCACAAGTCCCGATGCAATGCCGGGACAGACACCCGAATGGATTGATGCGATCTGCGCGACCGGTGGGTACGCCGATGCCAGCCGCCTCTACCGAACGACTGACGGCAGGCTGCTACTGATGCCAATGGTCGCGCGGAAACGCCTGCCGCCAGCGCTTTCGACCGCCGCTTCGCCTCCGCACGCCTGGGGCTTTGGGGGGGTCGTCACCGAGCGAGCCATCCATGCCGACGAGATCGCGTTTGTTCTGTCGGACATCATTCGACTTCCCTACCTTCAAATTGCCATTCGACCCAATCCTCTCGAGGCACATACCTGGGAAGTGGCTGCAAAAGACTTTCATTTCATCAGGCTGCCGCGTCTCGCACACGTTTTGAATTTAGAGGGCG
>CALMDI010000731.1 GCA_937864975.1 uncultured Chloroflexota bacterium
AGGGGTGGACGTAGCGATTGCGAGCAACCGTGATGAGGGCGATGCCCTGCGCGAGTTGGAAGCGTTCGGCGTCCGGGCGGCGCACATTGTTGCGGACGTGAGCGACGAGGCGCAGGTCGTGGCGATGGTGAGCGAGGCGATCACCACGTTCGGCAGGCTCGATCTGTATGTCAACAATGTGGCAACCGCGCGCCACCAGCCCGTGACCAAGATCACCACCGACGCCTGGCTGACGACGCTGCACACGAATCTGTCGGCGTGTCTGTGGGCGTGCCGCGAAGTCAGCAGGCACATGATCGAACGGCGGCAGGGCAGCATTCTGATTGTCGGCTCGACCGCGCAGTACACGCAGGCGTACCGCGAGGCGACGTATCACATCTCGAAAACCGGGCTGCGAGTCTTCAAAAACACGCTCGCGTTGGAACTCGCTCCGTTCGGTATCCGTGTCAACCTGCTGGTTCCCGGTCACTATCCGACCGGGCTGACAGCGGGAATGCCGGACGACAAGCTGCGCCTGCTGCACGCGCAGATACCGCTGCGGCGGTCGGGGCGAACCGAGGAGATCGGACCGGCGGCGGTGCTGTTGCTCTCGGACAGGCTCAGCCCCTATACCACCGGCGCCGAGCTAACCGTGGATGGCGGGCTGCACCTGCGACCGCTGCCCATGTGGAGTGACGACGAACTTTTGCAGATGAATCTACCGGACTAAATTATGACTCAGACGCCTCGTGATGTTCCCCTGACTCCCGACCAGCTTGACGAATTAAAGGCGTTCGATACGCCGACGATTTCGAACGCGCTGGAGCTGCTGGGCTTCCGCGAGCGCGACCGGAATGAAGGCATCCTCAGCGCGCGGATTCAGTCGGTGTTCCCGCACTTTCCGCCGATGGTAGGCTACGCGGCGACGCTGCTGTTCGAGACGCGCCAGCCGCCGCGCGGCAAATTTCAGGCGGATCGCGAGGACTACTGGCGCTACGTTCTATCCGCGCCCAAGCCTACGGTCACGGTTGGGCAGGACATCGACCCGGCTCCCGCGGGCGGCTCGTTATGGGGGGAAGTGCAGGCGAATATTCACCGCGCGCTGGGCTGCGTCGGCGTCGTGCTGGAAGGCGCGATCCGCGATCTCGATCCGCTGGAAGCGCTGCATTACCCGGCATTCGCGCGCGAAATCGTCGTCGGGCACGCCTGGGCGCACATCGTGGACTACGGACTTCCCGTCACCGTCGGGGACGTGCTCGTGCATCCCGGCGATCTCATTCACGCCGACCGACACGGCGTGCTCGTCATTCCGCGCGAGGCGGCGTCACAGGTCGCCGCGGGCTGTCGCGCCATCATCGACGCCGAGCGACCGTTGATCGCGGTCTGCCAGGACGCGGAACATTTCTCGCTTGAACGGCTGAGCAGCGCCTACCGCCAGTTCAGCAAACTCTATCCGACAGCCAAGCCTCAGGACCCCTGAGGCGGCTCCCACGAAAGCGGCGACTGATTTTGAATGCTCTTGAATTAAAACAGAAATGGAAGCGCGGCGAGCCAAGCCCCGGCATGTGGATGCGCCTGACCGACCCGGCGGTTGCCGAAATCGTGGACATGCTTGGGCTGGATTGGGTGGCGATTGATTCGGAGCACGTCGCCTACGATTTACAGACGCTTCAAATGCTCGTCATGCTGCTGCGGGACACGCCGACCCTCATCCGCGTGCCGGGAAACGACGCCATTCACATCAAGCGCATCCTCGACCTGGGCGCGGCGGGGGTGATCGTGCCGCACGTTTACAGCGCGGAGGAAGCGCGGCGAGCCGTCGCGGCGACCAAATACCCGCCGGTTGGGATCCGGGGTACCGGTCCGCGCCGCCCCGGACGCTACGGCGACATGGAAGGCGAGTATCTTGCGTCTGCCAACGACGTCACGGTTGCGACGATCATGGTCGAGACGGTCGGCGCGGTCGAGGCGATTGACGAGATTGTGACGATCCCCGGTCTCGACGCCATCATGATCGGCGCGGTCGATCTATCCGCCAGTATGGGCTTGCTGCCGAAGTTCGACGATCCGCGTGTCACGGAGGCGATTGATCGGGTGATTGCCAGCGCGAAGGGGGCGGGAATCGCCCGTATCTCCGGGCGCGCGCCGAACCCGAAGGATCCCACCGACGCATGGACGCTGCGCGGGCTGCTTCGACAGGGGCTGAACGCGATTCCGATCACGTCGGACGAAAGTCTGATTAAGGACGGGGTTCGTGCGGCGCTGCGCGAGTTCCGCGAGGTAGGGGAGCGGTAATTATGCCTGTTGTCTCCGCGAGCGAGCTTAAACGTATCGGCACGCTCCTGTTCGACCGCGTGGGGTCGCCTCACGAGGAATCCGCCTGGGTCGCGGAAAGCCTGGTCGAGGGAAACCTCGTCGGCTACGATTCGCACGGCGTCATGCGCTATATGCAGTACGTGAACCACGTCCGAAACCGCGAAGTCATCCCCGGCGCGCCGCTCACGGTCGTCCGCGAAACGGCGGCGATCACGGTGCTGGACGCCAATCTCGGCTGGGGACAGGTCGTCGCGCGTAAAGCGATCAGGCTCGCGATGGAGAAGGCATCCCAGCATGGGGTCGGCGTGGTCGTGGTTCAGAACTGCCCGCACGCGGGTCGGATTGGCGAGTGGGCAGAGATGGCGGCGCGCGAAAACATGATCGGCTACGCGGTCGTGAACTCGCACGGCGGCGGCGAGGCGGTCGCGCCGTGGGGCGGCATTGACCGTCGGTTCACGCCGAATCCGATTGCCTTCGCCGCACCGAGCGGCTTCGACTGGTCGCTGCTGATGGATATCACCACGTCCGCGATGCCGGAGGGCAGAGTGCGGATCGCGCGTTACCGGGGCG
Organism: uncultured Chloroflexota bacterium; assembly: GCA_937864975.1. Taxonomy (GTDB): domain Bacteria; phylum Chloroflexota; class Anaerolineae; order Aggregatilineales; family Phototrophicaceae; genus ZC4RG36. The sequence goes on from CALMDI010000731.1 coordinate 2,866, forward strand.
AAATGCTCCCCCCAGACTGCATCATCGACGCCGACGGCAACCCGACGACCGACCCCGCGGCGTTTTACGGTCCTCCGCAAGGCGCGCTGCTGCCGCTCGGTGGGCTGCTCGGACACCGCGGCTATGGGCTGACGATGATGACCGAAGTGCTGGCTGGGGCGCTTTCCGGCGCGGGGACGAGCGGCGAGCCGATGACGACCAAAGGCAACGGTCTCTATTTTCAGGCGCT
>CALMDI010000732.1 GCA_937864975.1 uncultured Chloroflexota bacterium
AACGCGCCGGAGGACGGCGCCAGCGTGCCCGCCGACCGCGCGGGGCTTGCGCTGCCGCTGTCGACAACCGTGAGCGCCGCGTCGTCCCAGTAGACGTTGTTCAAATCCGTCGGGCGGCGCTGCGTCGCGTAAAGAAAGACCGTCACGACCGGTCCGCTGGCGGTCGCCTCGACGCTCAACTGCTGCCACTGATCGTGCGGGCGTTCTTCCGTCGACCAGACGATATCCGACGCTGTCGGATCGGTGCCGCCGTTAGGGTCAATCCCCACCGCCACAATCGCGCCGGAGTCGGGCGTCGAGTCGCACGTACCGCCGATAATCTCATCCTCGTCGTTGCGCGGGAACATGCAGGTATGCAGCCACGCCCACGCGCTCGCCTCGACGGTCGCGCCCATCGGCACGCCGACCTGCTGATACAGCGCTCCGGTGAAGGTCACGTAGCCGGCGCTGAGATTGATCGACGCTTCGCCCGCGCGAACTTCCGGCGGCACGTGATGCGGAAAGGCATAGACTTTGTCCGGGCGGTTCATCCATTCTTCGGTGCGCGGCGAATCCGACAGCCAGATGCCCCACCCATTCGGGATGTTCAGATCGGTGCGTCCGCGACCGCTGTAGGCGTCGTCAAACCCAGCGTGCTGAAGCAGGTTGCCGTCCTGCGCGCCGAGCGGCAGGGCGAGCACCAGGATGGAAATCAGAATCGGGAGACAGTATCTTAATCGAGCCAGCATCCGCTCGTTTCGCCTTTCACTCAACCCTCAATCCTCAAACCTCAGCCCTTGCTTCACCCGTAGGCAGGCAGCATCAGTGCCTGCCCGTTCACGTCGGCGTACCAGTACGGTATCCAGCCGATGCCGAACAGGTCGATCATGATGTCTTTCTTGTAGGGCGTGACGACATATTCCTCGACCGCCTGGGCAGCTTTCGCCCAGCGCTCGTTGATCTCGCGCAGCGCGTTTTCGAATTCCTGCTCGGCTTTCGCCATTTTGTCGTCAATCTCGGCAAGTCCCTGCTGGTAAAGCGTGAGTTCGCCTCGGCTGCGATTGCGCCACAGCGAGGCGCGCGCCATGCGCGACAGGGTATATGCCGTTCGCCCTTTGAGCAAGCTCAGGATCGCTTCCCCGGTCGTGAACAACTCGATGCGTTTTTCTTCCGCAAGCTCGCGCTGCTCGGTTTCCAGCTTTTGCGCCGTTCGCCGCATGGTCTCGTCCAGCTTATCCATGATGCCTTCGTACTTCGCCGTCAGCGCGTCGATCTCCGCGTCGCGCCGCTCGCGCGCGGCTTGGGTGACTCGCGCCCGGAACTCGCTGAAATCGCCGTCGGGCTGCCCGTAAATTCCAAGCGGACTGTTAAACGGCAGCTTGAGTCGAGCCGTGTTATAGAGCATGTCCATCAGCTCGCGCTTGAGCTGCGCGATTCGTCGCGTGTCGGTCAAACCGGGCGGCACGTCGCCATAGACCGCCTGCGCGAACGGCTCCCCGGAGACGCGGCGGGTATCCACCGGTTCGGCGCGGTATTCGTCCCAGTGGACAATGCCCGCGCGGTCGACGTTGGGCACGTGGTAGGCAAAGGCGCGCGCCGTGTAGGTCGAGGTTTTGCGGTCGGCATAGCGAACGGTCGCCTGTGCCAGCAGGACCGGGCGATAGGCGAGCGTCGCGCCGCCAAACGTCTGCGCCGCGAAGTTCGTGCGCTGCTCCCACCCGGCAATCGCCTGCTGAGCGTCCACGTTCGTTGGCAAGAAATACTGGGCGAGTGTCGACGGCACCGGCGGCTGGTTGGCGGAAAACCCACTCGCGGAGGGAACGGTGGGCGCGGTGATGGGAACCGGGGTCGCGGCGGCAGGCTGCGTGTAATCCAGCGCCGGAGGATAAGCCTGGCTGGCGATGGTTCGCCCGCCGTCGAATTCCGGCGGCGCGGGCGGCGTCTCCGGTAAGGAGGGCGGCACCACGTCAAACTGGAGCACACCGTTCGTGGGCTGCGTTGCCGTCGGGGGATACGCCCCTGTGGCGACGCGGACTTGCGCCGTCATCAACTGCTGCCGCTCGTTCGCCATCAGCAGTTGAATTTGCTGGCGCGTCAGCGGACCGCGCAGGAAGCTCATTGCCCAGCGCGTGTGCAGCATGATCGGTCCACCGGGATTGTGGACGTTATGCATCAGGAACACGCGCGGCTCGATGTCCGAGATCAGCCGACCGATGTCTTTGACGTCGATTTCGTTTTCGGCGGTGTTCAGCGTTTGCAGCCCTGCCATCACGCGGTTCTTGTCGTTCTCGGATTGCAGCCGCCCGATAAACCACGTGCCCGCGTTGCTCAAGCCTTTGTAGTCGAGGTCGGCGGGATTTTGAGTCGCCAGCATCAGCCCGATCCCGAAGGCGCGCGCCTGTTTGAGCAGCCGCAGCAGCGGCTCTTTCGTGGGCGGGTTGCGCGGGTGCGGCGGGAAATAGCCGAACATCTCGTCGATGTAAAGCAGCGCGCGCAGGCTGGTCGTGCCGCTGAGCGAGCGCATCCAGCCGAGCATCGCTTCCAGCAGCAGCGTCACAATGAACATGCGCTCCGGCTCGCTGAGGTGTGCGATGTAGAAGATTGAGACGCGAGGGCGTCCGTCCGGCTGGTAGAGCAGGCGCTGGATGTCCATCGGCTCGCCGTTGATCCACGACTGGAAGGACGGCGCGGCGATGATGTTGTTGAGCTCCATCGCCAGCTTGTAACGCTCTTTTTCCGCCATGTACTCGTCCACCGGGAAGACGCCGAGCTTGGTAAACGGCGGTTTCTGGATTTGCAGGATGATGTCTTCGAGCGTCAAATCCTGCCCGCGCATCCACGCCGCCTCGAAGATATTCGCGATCAGGACGTGCTCTTTATCCTGAATCGGCTTGGCGTCTTTGCCGACCAGCGCCAGCAGCGCCGTGACGATGCCGTTAATCCGCTCGCGGTGTCCTTCTTCATTGCCTGCCCAGCCGTCGCGCGGGGCGCGCAGCGACGCGAGAATGCTGATCGGCAAGCCTGTGTCCGAGCCGGGGGTGTAAATACGGTAGTTGGTCGCGCGCTGAAGCCAGCGAACGCGGTCGGGCACGATGCCCCAACTGCCCAAGCCGTCGCGCCAGCGCTGCGCCACGTCCGCCGCGTACTGCGCGGGTTCCATGCCCGCGCGGCGCGCGTCGTCGGGGTTAATCCACGGCGCGAAGTCGGTTGGCAGCAGGTCGGGGAAGCTCAGCAGGAGATTGGTAATGTCCCCCTTCGGGTCGATGACAATCGCCGGAATGTTGTCGAGGATGGCTTCTTCGAGCAGTGTGACGCACAAGCCCGTCTTGCCGCTGCCGGTCATGCCGAGGACAACCGCGTGCGTCGTCAGGTCGCGCGAGTCATAGTACACCACGTCGTCGGTGAGACGGTGGGTGCTGGGGTTGTAACGACGCCCCAGGTAAAAGTTGGTCGGCGCTTCGATAAACGGCATGTGCCGCGCTCCATTTGTTGGCTGGTGTTTGCTCGCCAGTATAGCACAAATGGGCTACGCGCGACCTCAGAGATTACTGAGATTATTTCTTCGCAACATTCAGATTTGCCACATGCTGTGTTATGAATCCAAACGCCGCGTCTATCTGCGCCTTGCTATTTGGTATACTGGTAAGCATAAGGTGGTTTCAACAGGTCACGTCATGATCGAGACACCGATCACCGAGCAAATCCCGATTCGATCCGATGAACACGGGCGGCTGCGTGTCGGGAATACCCGCGTTCTGCTCGATCTCGTGATCTATGCGTTTCATCGTGGCGATACACCGGAAGCAATCACAAGCGCCTATTCCACCCTCTCTTTGGACGATGTCTATCTCGCCGTTGGCTACTATCTTCGCCACCGGGATGAGCTTGATGCCTATCTACGACAACAGGAAACAGAGGCAGAGCAGCTTCGACGCGAGTGGGAAGCCGAGCATCCGAACACGCTGACGAAGGCAGAGCTTCAAGCGCGGCTGGAAGCGAAACGCGGCGCGAACAATCCTTGATACGTTTTCTGACCGACGAAAACTTCAATAACGATATTGTGAGCGGCGGGCGGCAGCGAGTTCCCGATGCCGAGTTCACCCGTGTTCAAGACACCGAGCTTGCAGGCAAACCGGATACGCTGGTTCTGGAGTGGGCGGCGCATCACGACTTCATCGTTTTAAGCCACGACGTGAATACAATGCGCGGTGATTTCTATGATCGGATGAAGGCTGGGTTGCCTGTGCCGGGTCTTTTCTTAATTCATGGCAATTACCCAATTGGCGCGGCTATTGAGGAGCTTGAGCTTATTGTCCTCGCCAGCGAAGCAGCGGACTGGATAGGTGAAATCCGCTATCTTCCGCTCTAAGCCTTACCCGCACTCCACGTCCTGCGGCTCGGTGGCTTCTGCCCAGCGACGCTCAAACTCTGCTACGTACTGCGCGGCGAGGTCGGGGTCGTGGATGATGAGCAGGTTCTCGTCGTTCGAGTCGGTCGCGTTGGCGGAGAAATTAAACGAGCCGGTCACGACTGTTTCGCCGTCGATGACGAACACCTTGTGATGCAGGATAAAGGGGTTGCCATCCTGACGCACGGCTAAGCCCGCGCACGACAGGCGTGTCATCTCGCTGAAGCGCGTCTCGCTGCCCACCGTTTCAAAGATGCCCGCCACGTCCACGTCCGCCTGCGCCCGTTCCAGCAGCGCGTCGCCGAGCGGATCGAGCGTGAACGAGAACGCCATGAACTGGATCGACTCATCGGCGGTTTCCAGCACCGCGACCATTTTCGGCGTCACGTCGTCTTCCGGCGCGAAGTAAACTTCCAGAGGAATGCCATCCTGTGTAAAGGTCGGGTTCGGCGTGTTGGCGGTCGAGCGCGGTCCAAACTGACCCTGCGCGAACATCTCGTCAAATTCGGCTTGATAATTCTGCACCGCGCGCTGCGAGCGCAGGGCAAGCGCATTGTTGTTATTGCGGTACGTGTCGTTGATCGTGTAATTCCACGAGCCTGTCCAGACGACGCTGGCGTCCAGAATCATGAACTTGTCGTGCATCAGCGCGCCG
>CALMDI010000733.1 GCA_937864975.1 uncultured Chloroflexota bacterium
ACTCACTTCCTCTTACGAACCGTTGATGCTCGTTGGTTCTGCTTGACCCTCACCCCCTGCCCCCGCGCAAGGGGTTTGGGGTGGGAGGCGAGCAGAACCAACGAGCATCAACGGCTAGACTGTCCTTAGCGTCGGAGCGGCTTTTCTCCGACCAGCCCCGCCAGAAGCTCCGCCGCGCGCGGCGGACCTCCGAGCGAGGCGAGATCGGCGGCGAGCCGGCGCGCGTTTTCCCGCACGCGCGCGTCGCGCGTCAGCGCCAGCGCCCCTTCCAGCAGCGCGCCGCGGCGGACGTCGAGCGCTGATAAGTTCAAGCCGACTTTCGCCTGCGCGACGCGCCGCGCGTTGCCGCGCTGGTCGGCGGCGTGGGGGACGCAAAGCTGCGGAATACCATGCACCGCGGCGGCATGAGTCGTTCCCATCCCACCGTGATGCACGATCAGGCGCGTGCGCGGCAGAACGTGATCGAAATCGACCCAGTTCAGCAGGCGCGTTGTTTTCGGCAGCGCCGCTTTGAGCTTCGCCTTATCCTCTGGATCGGTCATGTTCCAGCCGATGACGACGACCGGCACGTACCCCGCCCGCGCGACGGCGTGCGCCGCCCAGCTAAAAAAGCCGAGATCGCCCGTGAAGATCGTGCCGAGCGTCACCAGCGCCAGCGGAGCGCCGTCGGGTATGTCCCCCAACCAGGATGGCGGCGCGGCGCGCGGCGCGGTGGGAAAGCCGCCGACGAACCGCGTTTGCGGCAGCAGTTGATCCTGTTCCGCGGCATACCATGCTTCATTAAAGTAGGAGAGGTGAAGATGCGGGCTGAGTATCGACGGCGTCGATCCCCCGGAAAAGTTGACGCCCGCCAGTCCGAAACGCGCGCACAAGCGCTCGACGCGCTCCTGACTGTCTCGACTCAGCACGCGCTGAACGGGGTATAGAAATTCGTCGTCGATGGCGGACATAGCAATCCAGCCGGAGACCGCCAGCGGCACGCCGAGCGCTTCGGCTGCCAGCGCCGACGCCGTCAGAAACGGGTCGGTGACGATCCCATCCGGCGTGCCGCGCGCGCCTGCCAGGTCAAGGATCGCCTGCGTCGCATCGCCCACCAGAGATTCGGTAAGCCAGGTATCGAGCGCGCGTCGATAGCGCAGCGTGACGGCTTCCTGCGGCGGCATTGCCGACAGGTCGGGCACGGGGGGCGGCGGGAAGAGCCAGCCTGTATGCGACACCGGCGCGAAGTCGATGCCCGCGGAAGTAAGATAACCGCCGATTTTGCTTTCGCTCACCCACGTCACGTCATGACCGAGCCGCCGGAGCGCGAGCGCGGTTTTGAGGGTGCCGCCCCAATCGGTATGACTGAGCAGCGGCGCGGAGATGAACCAGAAGTTCGCCATGAGGATGGGCGTCCAGTCGTTCGCGGTCAGCGGTCATTTTTGCCTGACTGCTGATCGCTAAACCCGAACCGCCGCCTAGATTTCCGTACCGAGCCAGATGGGGTGCTGCTTCGCCTGCGGCATCCGAAGCACCGAGTACAGGCGCTGCGCCTCGTCCCACGCGGCGGCGGCTTCCTCGTCTCGGCTCGACGCGGACAGATACGCGCTGTGAATGCACAGCGCGTCGGCGAGGAGCCGCCGGTCGCCGCGCCGCGCCAGCGCGACCGCTTCGTGAATCACCGTTTCCGCTTGAGTCAAATCGCCCGCTTCGATCTTCGCGCGCGCCAAGCCGGTGAGAGCGCGAATGATGACGTCAAAATCATTCACCGGTCGCGCTGCTGCCAGGGCATCCTCCAGCAGCCGTTCTACGGGCTCACCGCCGACGCGGCGGTGAATTAT
>CALMDI010000734.1 GCA_937864975.1 uncultured Chloroflexota bacterium
GCGTAATGCTGGCGGGCTGGTCGAGCAACAACAAGTATGCGCTGCTCGGTGCGTTTCGCGTGGTAGCGCTGCTGGTGAGCTATGAAGTGCCGATGGTGTTCGCGCTGCTTGTGCCTGTGCTGCTGGCAAGCAGTATGAGTATGCAGGACATCGTAAATGCCCAGCGCGGCATGTGGTTTTTCATTATGGCACCTATCGCGGGTGTCATTTTCTTTATCTCGTCACAGGCAGAAACTGGACGCGCACCCTTTGACCTGCTGGAAGCGGAATCGGAAATCGTCGCGGGATTCAACATCGAATACTCCGGCATGAAGTTTGGTTTGTTCTTCGCGGGCGAGTTCATGCACGTGTTCACCAACGGCGTGCTGATGGCGGTGCTGTTCTTCGGCGGGTGGGTTGGTCCATTTGTCGATCAACTGCCGTTTATCCTCGGTCCGCTGTATCTGTTTGCGAAGGCGACAGTGTGGTATCTGTTCTCGCTGCTCGTGCGTAATACGGTGCCGCGCATCCGTATCGACCAGATTATGGCATTCAACTGGAAGTTCCTTGTGCCGCTGTCGATTATCAATTTTGTGATCGTGGCGCTGGTGTACAAGTTCTGTCAATTGACGGGCATTTCGCCTGCGCCGGAAAACGCCAACGACTTCTTCGCCAATGTGCCGCAGACTATTCTGCTGCTGATTGCGAACGGTGTGATTGGGTTGTACATCCTCAACTATGTGCGTGGGTTAGGGCGTGAGGCGCGTAACGAGGCGTCGGGCGTGGTCGAAGAACAGCCTGTGGCAGCGCATTAAAGCAATGAGCAATGAGCAATGAGCAATGAGCAATGAGCAATGAGTAGGGTGAACCTATGTGTTCACCCCTACGTTGTCGGAAGGAATAAAGTTAGTATGATCGAATTGAACATTGCAACCCTCATCTTCGCCCTTTTCAGTGTGATTACGCTGGGGAGTGCGATTGGTGTGGTGTGGAACCATAACCTCATCAGAAGCTCGTACTGGCTGATCTTCTGCCTGTTCGGTGTAGCAGGGCTGTTCGTGCTGTTGAGTGCGCCATTTCTGGCGGCGGTGCAAGTGCTGGTGTACATCGGCGCTGTCGGTATCCTCATCACCTTCTCTGTGATGCTCACGCGCGGTATGACGCATATCGTAGATGTGTTTAACCGTCAAAGCACGATTACAGCGATTGTCTGCGCGATCCTGTTCTTTGTGCTGATGATTGGCGTCATCCTGCCTGTTTGGGGTCCCAGCGGCTCACTTGCCGACGAAACTGTGTCGGAAGTGGTGGCAACGACAGCCGACTTAGGGGTGTCGATGGTGGATGGCAACCAATATGTGCTGGTGTTTGAATTGATCTCGCTGCTGCTGACTGCGGCGATGATCGGCGCGGTTGTCATCGCCCGCGATAACGAAAAATAAGGGGGGCGTACATGGTACCTTTGTGGATGTATTTGCTGGTCGCCGCCGCGCTGTTCTGTATCGGCAGCTACGCGGTGCTGGCGCGCCGTAACGCGATTGCCATTCTGATGGGTGTCGAACTGATGCTCAACGCGGTGAATATCAACCTCGTCGCGTTCTGGCGTTATGCGACGCCTGATGTGATGACCGGGCAGGCGTTTACGGCGTTCGTCCTGGTGGTTGCTGCTGCGGAAGCTGCCGTCGGGCTGGCGATCATTATCACGGTCTACCGCCAACGCCGATCTGTGGTGGTGGAAGAAGTAGACTCGATGAGAGGCTAAGCATGATTGATGTAAATAACCCGAACTTTCTTCCCTGGTTAATTCCGGTTGGACCGCTGCTGGCGTTTTTTATCATTGTGTTACTGACAAACCGTGCGCGCCTGCTGCCGGGAACGTCACATGAATACAGCGGCGACGGACAGCACCCGCATTATCAGGGGATGCTTGTGCCTGTTGTCACCGACTGGAGCCGCATTGCCAGCGTAGTCATCGGCATGGTGGGCGTTCTTACCGCATGGGTGCTGAGCCTCATGATGGTGAGTCAAGCGTTTGGCACAGCCGACTTCGGTGAAAATGTTTTTGGCACGGCGATTAGCTGGCTGTCTACTGGTAATACGACGTTCAATATGGGCGTGCTGGTTGACCCGCTGACGGCGGTGATGCTGGTGATGGTGCCGCTGGCGTGTACGATGATTTTCATCTACGCGATTGGCTACATGGCACACGACCCACGCCAGGCGCGTTTCTTCGCATATATTTCGCTGTTTGCGGGCGCGATGCTGACGCTGGTCGTGGCGGATAATCTGCTGCTGCTGTTTGTCGGCTGGGAAATCATGGGCTTGTGCTCATTCCTGCTCATCGGTTTCTGGTTTGAAAAAGAAAGCGCCTACAAAGCGGCGGTGAAAGCGTTCACGACGACGCGCGTTGCCGACGTGATTATGCTGCTCGGTATCGCTTATCTGTACTTCAGCACAGGCACACTTAATTTCCGCGACATTATGTACAACCCCATCCCCGGCAGCGAAGCCGCAATTGCGATGGCTGCTGAAGAAAACCCCGCAGAAGAGGCGGTTGTCGCTGAGGGTGAAACTGCTGAGGGTATAGTGAGCGAAGAAGCTGTCGCAGAAGGTGAACAGGGCGAACAGGCTGCCGCTGCTGAGGGCGAAGAGGGTGCTTCCTATGAAACGTGGGCTGACCGACTGGCAGTGACTCCATCGGTTATCTTCGGTGGTTGGGGACTCAGCGCGGCGGGTTTGATCGGCATGTTCCTGATCTTCGGCACGGTAGGGAAGTCGGCACAGTTCCCGCTGCACGTCTGGCTGCCGGACGCGATGGAAGGTCCGACGCCTGTGAGCGCGATGATCCATGCGGCGGCGATGGTTTCCGCAGGGATTTACGCCATCATCCGCATGTATCCATTATTCGCGGCGGGTGGTAATCCGCACGCAGGGATTTTCACCTCACCGCTGCTGATGATGGCAGTGGTGGGTTCGGTCACGGCGCTGTTCGCGGCGACGATTGCTGTCGCGCAGAACGACGTGAAGCGCGTGCTGGCGTATTCCACGATTTCCCAGCTTGGTTTCATGATGGCGGCGCTAGGTATCGGCGGCTATGTCGCAGCGACGTTCCACCTGATTACGCACGCTTTCTTTAAGGCGCTGTTGTTCATGGCATCAGGCGCAGTGATTCACGGCATGGAACATGGACAGGCGCACGCTGAACACGCACAGGGTCAAGGACACGATGGACATGGTGCGAATACTCCTGGCCAAAGCGCGTGATGAGGAGCGAGACGACCCCAACCCGATGTTCTATTGCACGCCCGAGGAGTACGCCGATGACCAGGGGCGTGAAGCGGTGGCAGCGCCCTGTCAGGCCCTCTCGGCCCGCTACTCAGTCCGCGCCGTCGGCCGGTCAGTCCACTCCGTCGAGGACGGCCCGCCCCCGCGCAGTGAGGGTTACGACCACCTGCCCGGCCGCTGCCGCGTCGCCGCGCTCCGGCCGGACGAGCCCGTCGGCCAATGCATCTTCCCAGATGGAGAGCCTGGGGCAGCTCGTCTGCCAGGCCGCCATCACCTCCGAATACGTGCGGGGACCACCTGCCAGCCAGGTGAGGAAATCTCGCGCCAGGGCGCGGACTGCCGGCACGGCCGGAGACGACCGAGCCGCGGCGTCGATGCGACGCACAGTGTCGCGATTGGCGGCGCGGACATAAATCCGGTTCGGCCTAGTCACGGCTAGCTTCCTTTCCGAGATCCGCGCCTCGGCCGAGTCGGTCGAGTCCGCCCCGAGCAGCTCGCGGGTCTGCGCGGTGCGGCCCTCGACACCCGGCGCAGCTCCCTCGAGGAGCACGCTGAGGGTGGCCTGCTCGGCGGACCAGTCGAGCTCGACGGCCGACGGGACGACCTGGGAGTGGGTCAGCGCGAGGACCAGCCGTTGGACCTCTGCGGGCCCGCCGCGGCCGCTGGCGCCGCGGGCGTCATCCCGTATGCCGCCGGGCGCGGGCACCGTGGTGCTGACCCAGCGCCGGGCGGCAGGCACCGGGTGGAGCCGGAACGCGACCTGGGTGATGACCCCGAGCGTGCCGAAGGAGCCGGTGAGCAGCTTGCCGAGGTCGTAGCCGGCGACGTTCTTGACGACCTTTCCGCCCGAGTGCGCCACCACCCCGTCCGCCCGCACGAGCGTCATGCCGATGACGAGGTCACGCACCGCGCCGTGGTGCAGCCGCGTCGGGCCGGTCGTCGCCGTCGCGACGGCGCCGCCGACGGTGCCGGAGCGAGGTGAGTCGATGCCCAGCCGCTGCCCCGCCCGCCCCAGCTCCTGCTGCAGCGAGGCCAGGGTGCGGCCGGCGCCGACGACGCAGATGAGGTCGCCCGCGGCGTGCTCGACGATGGCGTCCATCCGCGTGGTGTCGAGCACGACGTCGACCTGCTCGGGAGGAGCGCCCCAGCGCAGCTTGGTGCCGGCCCCCCGCGCCACGACGGTGAGGCCGTGCTGCGCGGCGGCGGCGAGGACGGCGGAGGTCTGCTCGGTGCTGGCCGGGCGCACGACCCAGCGCGGCGGCATACCGCCGACGGCATCGCTCTGCGTGGCCTCGCGCGCGTCACCGCCGGCTGCGTCGCGCAGCTGCTCGAGGACGTCAGCCATCAGAACACCTCCGCGATGCCGGCCTCGGCCAGCGGGTGGACGCCCTTGTGCCGGCCGGGCACCTCACCGCACAGGCGCGGGGTGGGAAAGACCTTGCCCGGGTTGGAGATCGACGCCGGGTCGAACGCACAGCGCAGCAGCTGCATCGTGTCGAGGTCGTCGTCGGTGAACATCCGCGGCATGTACTTCGCCTTGTCCGAGCCGACCCCGTGCTCGCCGGTGATCGAGCCGCCGTTGGTGATGCACAGGTCGAGGATGGCGCCGGAGACCGACTCGGCCCGCTCGGCCTCGCCCTCGACGCTGTCGTCGAAGAGCACGAGCGGGTGAAGGTTGCCGTCTCCGGCGTGGAAGACGTTGGCCACCCGCACGCCGGCCTCGGCCGAGATCTGCGAGATGCGGCGCAGCACCTCGGGCAGCGCCGTGCGCGGGATCACCCCATCCTGGACGATGTAGTCGGGGCTGATCCGCCCCACCGCGGCGAACGCCGACTTGCGGCCCTTCCAGAAGAGGGCGCGCTCCGC
>CALMDI010000735.1 GCA_937864975.1 uncultured Chloroflexota bacterium
CCACAATTCGCTCAACGCGCCGGAACTCGCCCGCATCGCCCAGGACCTGGGCGTGCAGATGATCACCGTCCACGGCCGCACCCGCAACCAGATGTACAAGGGCGAGGCGGACTGGGCGTTCATCCGCAAGGTGAAGGACGCGGTGTCGATCCCGGTCATCGCGTCGGGCGGGGCGGGAACGATGCACCATTTCTATGAAGCGTTGACGGACGGAAAGGCGGACGCCGCGCTGGCAGCAAGCATCTTTCACTATCAGGAAATCCGCCTGGGCGATCTGAAGGACTATCTTTACGAACTGAACGTTCCGGTGCGCCTGCACGGGTGGGAGACACTCTAAATGTGGGACGCGATTCAATGGGATGAGCGCGGGCTGGTGCCAACCGTGATTCAGGACGCGACCACGCGGCAGGTGCTGATGGTGGCGTATATGAACGCCGAGTCGCTGCGCCGCACGCTCGACAGCGGCGAAACCGTCTTCTGGAGCCGGAGCCGCGGCAGCCTTTGGCACAAGGGCGAGACCAGCGGGAACGTTCAGCGCGTCCGTGAGATTTACGTCGATTGCGACGGCGATACGCTGCTCGTGCTGGTCGATCCGGCAGGTCCAGCCTGCCACACAGGCGAAATTTCCTGCTTCTTCCGCGCGCTGGAGACCTCGAATGCCTGACATGCTGCACGCGCTTGAGCAAATTATCGCGGATCGCAAAGCGAATCCCCAGCCAGACAGCTATACCAACAAACTGTTCCAGCGAGGCAAGAATAAAATCGCGCAGAAGGTGGGCGAAGAGGCGACGGAAGTGATTGTCGCGGCGCTCGGTCAGGGGCGAGATGAGCAAATCGCGGAACTCTCCGACCTGTTTTATCATACGCTGGTGCTGATGGCTCAGCTTGGCGTGACGCTGGCGGACGTTGAAGCCGAGCTTGAGCGGCGGCACCGGAAATGAAGGGGCAAAACTTAACACAGAGCAACAGAGGGACAGAGAAACAGAGGATTCCATTAGACACCCGGAGAGATGTGTTTGCCACCGAGCGACCGATTTGTGGCGTCCGTCACGTTTCACGTGCGTTATGCCGAGACCGATGCGATGGGCATTGTCCACCACGCCAGTTACATTGTGTATTTTGAGGAAGGTCGCAGCAGCTATGCGCGCCAGCGCGGCAGTGATTACGCCAGCTTCGAGCGCGGCGGGCGCTTTCTCGCCGTCACGGAAGTCAATGCGCGTTACCTCAAGCCCGCGCGCTACGACCAGCGAGTCACCATCCTCTGCTGGCTTGTCGAGATGAAAAGCCGCACGCTCACCTTTGGCTATGAAATTGTCGATGCCGAAACGGGCGACGTTTTCGTCACCGGACAATCGAAGCACATCAGTATCACGCGCGATGGACAGGTTACGACAATTCCAACCGAGTGGCGTCAGTGGGCAAACGCCCTGTAATTTATTGACGCGCTCGCCCGCCTGAGCCTATACTGAATTAACAAATTGTATAAAGATTCCTTGAGAAAGGCGGGAAACCCAATGGTCACCTATGCGGAGCGCCCCTGGCTGAAGCATTATGACCCGGACGTTCCAACCAGCCTTGCTCCTTACCCCGACCTTCCCCTGTTCCAGTTTTTGCGCGACGCCGCCCGACATTCGCCTGAGCGTACTGCCCTTGTGACCAGCGCCCACTTACCCATCGCCGGGCGCGTTGCCCGCGAGATGAGCTATGGCGAGCTTGACCGACAGTCGGACGCGCTCGCCGCCGCGCTGGGGGCGATGGGCTTGAAGAAGGGCGACCGTGTCGCGCTGGTGATGCCGAACATCGCCGCGTTCGTCATCAGCTTCTACGGTGTCCTGAAAGCGGGCGGCGTCGTGGCAGCCGTGAACCCGACGTTTCCCGCCGAGAAACTGCAATACTTCGTTGACGACTGCGACGCCGAAATCGTCATCACCATGAGTCTGTTTTACCAGGCGATCAAATCCATTCAGGCGCGCACGAAGGCAAAAACCATTATTGTCACGAACGTGAAGGAATACCTGCCAGGCGCGGCAAAAGTCTTATTCACGCTGGCGAAGGAAAAGAAGCAGGGGCATCGCGTCAGCCAGCTTGCCGAGGGCGACGTCTGGTTGCAGGACGTGCTGATCCGGTACGCCGGACAAACGCCGTCCGTCGAGGTCAGCGGCGGCGACCTGTGCATCTTTCAGTACACGGGCGGCACGACCGGAACCTCTAAAGCGGCGATGTCCACCCACCGGGCGCTTGTCGCCAATACGCTTCACTGCCGCACGTGGCTGCTCGGCTCCAAAGCCGAAGGGCACGACGAGATTTTCCTGGGCGCCATTCCGATGTTTCACGTGTTCGGCATGGTCGCGGTGTTGAGCCTCGCGGTCGGGCTTGGGGCGAAGGTGGTTCTGGTGCCGAACGCGCGCGACATTGGCGACGTCGTAGACGTCATTCGCCACTTCAAGCCGTCAATTTTTCAGGGCGTGCCCGCGCTGTACAACGCCATCGCCGAGTGCGCCGGCGTGAAGACGGGCAAGATCAGCCTGCGCTCGATCCGGTACTGCATCAGCGGCTCCGCGCCGCTGCCGCCGGCATTAAAACGCCGCTGGGAAGACCTGTCGGGGGGCAAGCTCATTGAAGGGTTCGGCATGAGCGAAGCGCCGACCGCCAGCCACTGCAACCCGCTGCGCGGCGAAAACCGCGCCGGGTCGATTGGGCTGCCCTTCCCTGACATGGACATGCGGATTGTGAGCCTGGACGACGGCGAAACGGACGTGCCTGTTGGCGAGATTGGCGAGCTGGTGATGACCGGTCCGCAGGTGATGGTGGGCTATCACAACGTGGACGACGAGACGGCTCCGGCGCTGCGGCAAAAGGATGGCAAACTCTGGCTGCATACGGGCGACATCGCTCGTATGGACGAGGACGGTTATTTCACAATTGTCGACCGCAAAAAGGATCTCGTGCTCATCGGCGGCTTTAACGTGTATCCGAATCACGTTGAGAAGGTGCTTGCCGATCACCCCGGCGTTCTGGACGTCGGCGTCGCGGGCATCCTGCACCCGGACAAACTCGGACAGGAAGCGCTGAAAGCATGGGTGGTCGTGCGGCACGGGGAGCGTGTCACGAGGGAAGCGTTGATCGACCACGCGCGCAAGCACCTCGCGCCTTATGAAGTACCGACACGGATCGCGTTTATCGACGCCATTCCGAAGTCGGTCGTCGGCAAAATTCTGCGGCGCGAGCTGGTCGAAATGGAAATTGCGGAACAACAGTCTAAAGTCGGCGTACCCGCATAATTTACGGCGTGCCTCAATCAACCCGGCGCCCTTCTTAATCATTTTATGGTAAGCAGCAGGTTAAGCCTTCGTAAGCCCGGAAATAATCTCAACATTTGCTAAAGGCTTAAGGGAACAGTATTTTACCTGTAGCAATCCGCTCAGGGCGTGTGCTATACTCTGCCGAAAGGGTAGTCACCATCCAAGCCGGAGCAAAGCCAGCGGAATGCAGCTACACGACCTCCTAAACCGCTCATACCAGTCCTTTAAGACCCACGCCGCCGACGCCCGTATCATTCTTCTTCACCCACGCAGCCGGTACCGGTCAGTCCTCGTCGCCCAACTTGTCAATTCTCCCGACAACACCGTTTTTTATTACGCTCTTGGACCCGACGACATCAGCGTTGAATCGTTCGTGGCGGGCATTACGCACGACATCGCCAACCAGCAGCCGATGTTCGGTCGTCACGTCAACTTGCTGCCGCCGGACGCCTATTCCAAGGATCAGGACAGCCGCGCGACTCTCGTAGAAACCTTCTCGCGCGACATTGGCGAGCTGTCCGACAAGCCTTTTTATCTCGTGCTGGACGAGTATGATCGAAGCGACAGCGCGGACGACGTGCAGATGTTCATCGAACAGCTTGTGGCACACCTTCCCGATCACTGCCGACTCGTCATCAACAGCCGAACCCTGCCGCGCCTGCCGTGGGTGTCGATGGTGGCGCGCAAGCGGGCTGTTCTGCTCGAAGATGATCACATCATTCAGGATAATTTTTACGACGTCCCGACTGAAGGCAAACAAAATCTTGAAATATACGCCCTCGGTCCCGGTTTTGTTCTGCTGAATGGACAGATGATCGATACCTGGGAGGGACACCTCCCTCGCCTGCTGTTTTTCTTCGCCCTGGATCGTCCTGTCATTACGCGCTCGGAAATCTGTGAGGCGTTCTGGCCCGACCTGGACACCGATCAGGCGGTGAATGTTTTCCACGTTACCAAACGCCGACTGCACAAGGCGCTCGACATCGACGTGCTGGTTCACGAAGAAGGCTATTACCGCGTTAACCCAGAGCTTGGGATTGGCTACGACGTGTCGGATTTTGTTCGTTACGTCATGCAGGGACGCGATCCGAATAACCCGGATCGCATGACCGCCTGGCAGCGCGCGATAGACGTCTATCGCGGTCCCTTCTTGCAGGGGCACGGCGATGGCTGGATTGCCGACCGCCGACGCGATTTTCAGGCAGGCTACCTCGAAGCGCTGATGCCAATGGCAAAAGCCCGCCTGGACGAAGGGCGCGAGGAACACGCGCTCAGCCTATACCAGCGCGCGCTGCTGGAAGACACCAGCCACGAAGGGCTGCACCGCGAAATTATGCGGCTGTACACCAAGCTCGGTCGCCGCAGCGAAGCCGCCGCGCATTTCCAGCGCTACGCCGAGGATTTGAAGCGGCAAGACCGCCAGCCGAATCCCGAAACGAAGTCCCTGTACGACGAGATTATGGCATAGAACGTCATGAAAACCTTTGTCTTCCATATCTGGATTCCACCAGTGCATACGGTGTGGCGGAAATTAGAGCTGCGCGCCGACCAGACCCTCCAAGACTTGCATCTCGCTATCCAGGATGCGTTTGAATTTGACGACGATCATCTCTATTCGTTCTTTATGAGTGGAAAACCGTGGGATCAGTCCACGGAATATTCCCTGCCGGAGGGCACTGCCGAAGCGCGCATGGAAGCCGAACTCCTGGAGTTCTATCAGGCTTTTATGGAAGATGAGCGGGATACAGAGACCAAGACCAACGAAATTACTGAAGTGATGGGGATGCCACCGGCAATTGTGCAATCGCTCCTGGAACAGGCGCGCCAGCTAAGCCTTCAGAAACCGCAAGAGGGGGAGCTGATCGATTCGATTGCCGAAAATGTATTTGGCATCAACGTCTCCGGCGACCCATTCTTCGACCCTGACGAGGACGAGCCGGGAGATGCAACCACTACCCGGCTCGACGATCTTCAGCTTGTCAAAGGGAAGAAGTTTCTCTATCTGTTTGACTATGGAGACCAATGGGAATTTTCCATTCGCGTGCATCAGATCAATCTGAACGCGCCCGAAGGGGATTATCCTCGGCTCGTGAAATCGAAAGGCGACCCACCACCCCAATATCCCGACGTTGACGACGAGGATTTCTACATTGAATTCGATATAGACGGCGAATGGGGTGAGGACGACGAGGATAAGGAGTAGACCTGCCCACAAGTCCTTCTGTTTCAGGTTTGAGAAGCGTGTCGATTATAACCGCGCTTTACGAAGCTCATCTTGCAGGGCAGGAAGACGCTTATGGGCTTCACGGATCGTCGCAATGAGGTCTTGCCACGCCTTTTCGTCATCGATCTGATGGTACAATTCGCGCACGACGACTAAATGTGCTGCTGCCTGCCGATAGTTATCACGCTGGCGAAAGTCAATCTGTTTATGGACCTGTTGTATGAAAATGGGTAATGCCCGC
>CALMDI010000736.1 GCA_937864975.1 uncultured Chloroflexota bacterium
AACGAGCAGGGCGCGGTTGCCTACGGCGACGTCGGCTTAGGTCAACTGGAAAGCGCACCCTATATCCGCTACCACTTCATCGAAGATCACGCGCCGGTCGGCAAGCGCGAGGACTACTGGAATCGCCTGTACTCGCTCGAAGTGACGCCGGAACACATAACGGACGTGGACGGCTTGATCGTTCTGCGCCCGTGGGTCAAGGCGAGCACGTTCGCGCGAGGCGCGGACACGCTGACGGTGATCGGGCGCTCCGGCGCGGGCTACGACAAAATCGACCTGAACGCCTGCACCGCGAACAACGTGCTGGTGTTCAACTGCCCCGACGCGCTCACCCACGCCACCGCTGCCTCGGCGTTGATGTTCATGCTGGCGCTCGCCAAGCGGCTGCCCCAACAGGAGCGCGTCACCCGCGAAGGGCGCTGGGAATTGCAGGCGCAGGTTATGGGCGACGAGATTTTCGGGCGCACGCTCGGCATCGTTGGCTTGGGCGCCAGCGGGCGCGAGCTGGTGCGGCTGGTGCAGCCCTTCAACATGCGCGTACTGGCGTATTCGCCCAGCGCCGACCCGGAGCAGGCGCGCGCGCTCGGCGTCCAGCTCACGTCGCTCGACGAGGTGATGCGCGAATCGGATTACGTCAGTCTCCATTCGCGGCTGACGCCGGACAAAAAGCGCATGATCGGCGCGCGCGAGCTGGCGCTGATGAAACCGAACGCCTATTTCGTCAACATCGCGCGGGGCGAGTTAGTCGATCAGGCGGCACTGGTGAAGGCGCTGCGCGAGCGGCGAATTGCCGGAGCGGGTCTCGACGTGTTCGAGGTCGAGCCGATGCCGAAAGACGACCCGCTGCTGCAACTGGATAACGTGATCGTGACGCCGCATTTCTCCCCCGCGACCTCGGATATCTGGCGGGCGACCGGGCGCGCGACCACGAGTGGCATGGTCAGGGCGGCGCGCGGAGACGTGCCGGACAACGTGGTGAATAGAGAAGTGCTGGATCAGCCCGCGTTTCAGCGCAAGCTGGCGCGCTTTATCGAAAATCGGTCGGTGTAGCGGCGTTCGGAAATGCACCGCCCGCATCGACAGGGAGACTAAACGTATGCCAACGGTCGTGATCGCCTATTCACAATTTCCCGACGTGTCCACCGAAGATCGAATTCTCCGGCAGGTGGATGCGACGATTATCCACACCGGCAATCTGGATACGGAAGCCGCGCTTGAAGCCGCCCACCAGGCGGACGCGCTCATGGTGACCGTCCACAAGGTGCCCGCCGACCTGATTAACCGTCTGGAGCGCTGCAAGATCATCTGCCGAATCGGGACAGGCATCGACGCCATCGACATTCCGGCGGCGACGGCGCGCGGAATCTGGGTCACGAACGTGCCGGATTACTCGATTGACGAGGTAGCGACCCAGGCAGTCAGCCTGATGCTGGCGCACAACCGGCGGCTTGCGCGGCAGTTGGAGATGGTCAAAACGGG
>CALMDI010000737.1 GCA_937864975.1 uncultured Chloroflexota bacterium
GGAAACACTGTCGGTTTTGTGTACCCGTCGGTGGGCTACGTCGATGCGCGCGTGGATGGCGAGCTTGAAGCCACCATCATCACAGACCGCCGCCAGTCCGAGCCGCTGCGTCTTGGCTTGCTGTCGGAAGTGTACATTCACTGCAAGGATGCCTACGAGGGCATGTCGCTGGAAGAAGCGGCTGAAAATCCGGTCGGCTCCGGTCCCTACCGCTTTGTCGAATGGGTGCGCGACGACTATATTCTGCTCGAAAAGGTCGAAGGCTATCCGCTTCGCAGCCCCGCGTTCGAGCGGGTCTACTGGCGCGTGATCCCTGAAGCCTCGACGCGCGTTGCCGAGCTGATCTCCGGCAATGTCGATATCATCACCAACGTGCCGCCCGACCAGGTCGCCGCCATTGACGGTTCGGGCACCGCGACGGTGAAGGCTGTGGCGGGCACGCGCCGCATGTATGTGGGCTTCCAGTTCAGCGAAGCGTTCGCGGATTCGCCGGGCTTCGCGGAAATTCAAAGCCCCGAAGTGCGTCGCGCCCTGCAATACGCGGTCGACGTGCCGACCATCTGCTCCACACTCCTCGGCGTCGAATGCGAGCGCGCGTCGAGCATGGTCAACCCGCCGAACAACAACCCCGACCTCGCGCCGTACCCCTATGATCCCGCCGAGGCGGAGCGCCTGCTGGACGAAGCGGGCTACCCCCGCGGCGAGGACGGCGTGCGCTTCGAGATCACGCTCCAGGGTCCGCGCGGTCGCTACCTGAACGATGCCAATGTCGTGCAGGCAATCGGGCAGTACCTGTCTGACGTGGGCGTCCAGACGACGGTGGAAATCCTCGACTGGGCGTCGGAGTACTCGCCTGCCGTGCGCGAGAAGAACGTCGGTCCGCTGTTCTTCCTGGGCACGGGCGGCTCCACGTGGAGCGCGCTGTACGACATGACCGACCTGTCCACCCCGACGGCGGGCACGAACTACACAAGCTGGAACAACGCCGAGTGGTTCGAGATGATGACCGGCATGTCGGAGATCACCGACCCCGAAGAAGAACGCGCGGCGGTGAACGAGATGCTCGAAATCTTCTACAATGACCCGCCGTGGCTGCTGCTGTACTTCCAGCCGGACTTCTATGGTGTGAGCAATCGCATCGCCTGGGAGCCGCGCCGCGACGAGTGGATCGTCATCAACAGCGCGACACTCGCCGAGTAATCTGTTCAGAATCGGCTGGCAGGGGTGGGGCTTAACCCTCGCTCCTGCCAGACTGCGAGAACGAGTTTATGGGTCCTTACATCGCCCGCCGCCTGCTGCAATCGATTCTGGTGCTGCTCGGCGTCACGCTGCTGTCGTTCCTGACGCTGCATCTGGCAGGCGACCCGACGTATCTCTACGTCAGCGAGCGCGCCAGCACCGAGGAAATCGAGATGACGCGCCAGCGCCTCGGCTTCGACCGCCCGCTAACGGAGCAGTATTTGAGCTTCCTCACGGGACTGCTGCGGGGTGACCTGGGCGACTCGCTGCGGGCGCGGCAGCCCGCGCTGGAACTGGTGCTGGAACGCCTGCCCGCGACGATTGAACTGACGCTGTTTGCGATGCTGCTCTCGACGACGCTCGCCATTCCCATCGGGATTCTTTCGGCGCTGAAGCGCGGCACCTCGCTCGACGGCGGAATCATGCTCGTGGCGATGCTCGGTCAGTCGATGCCGGGCTTCTGGCTGGGGATCATGCTGATCCTCTCGTTAGGGCTTGGACTGCGAATCCTGCCGATTTCGGGGCAGGTGCCGATCATCCAGCCGCTGCTGGACGGCGACTACAGCAAGGCAATTGAGAATCTGCCTCAGGCGCTGCGGCATCTGATTCTGCCGGGGCTGACGATTGGCGTGTTTTCGCTGTCGCGGAACGCCCGCCTCGTCCGTTCGTCGATGCTGGAAGTGCTGTCGCTCGAATACGTGACGACCGCGCGCGCCAAGGGCTTGCGCGAGCGTGGCGTTGTCATGCGGCACGCCTTTCGCAACGCGCTGATTCCGGTCGTGACCTTACTGGGGCTGGAATTTGGGTTCCTGCTCAGCGGCGTGGTCGTGGCAGAAACGGTATTTTCGTGGCCCGGCGTCGGACGGCTCGTGTTTAATGCCATCAACCAGCGCGATATTCCGCTGGTTCAGGCGGCGGTCGTGCTGTTTGCGTTTATGTTCGTCGGATTGAATTTGCTGGTCGATCTGATTTACGCGCAGCTTGACCCGCGCATCCGCTTGCGATGAACCCGGAGTCCCGGATGGTCGAAAACACGGCGCGTAACGCCGACCCAAAATTAAGCGCCGCTGCCGCGCACCTGGTCGTCAAACTGGAGCTTCATCCCGAAGTTTCTGCCTGGACGCGCGCGCGCCGCAGCCTGATTAAAGCGCGGTGGCCCATTCTGGCGATTATTATCCTGGCGTTCATGAGCTTTCTGGCGCTGTTTGGACCGCAAATCTCGCCGCACGACCCGAACCGGCAAACCCTGATCTTGCGTTTGAAGCCGCCCATGTCGCTCAACCAGGCGGGCGAAGTTCAGTACGTCATGGGCACCGATGGGCTTGGTCGCGACGTGTTTTCCCGCGTCATCTACGGCGCGCGGATTTCGCTCACGGTGGGCTTCGTCGCCGTCGTGATCGGCGGCATTCTGGGCACGCTGCTCGGAATCCTCGCCGGGTACTTTGGCGGCGCGGTCGACGACGTCATTATGCGAATCGCGGACGTTCAACTCGCGTTTCCATTTATCCTGCTGACGATTATGGTGCTCGTCGTGCTTGGCTCCGGCGTACTGAACCTCGTGCTGGTGCTGGGCATCGGTCAGTGGGTGACGTATGCGCGCATCGCGCGCGGGCAAACCATCGCGCAGCGCGAGAAGGAATACGTCGAGGCGGCGCGCAGCATTGGCGCGCGCGACTGGCAGATCATGTTCCGCGCCATCCTGCCGAACGCTCTCGCGCCGCTCATCGTCATCGCGTCGTTCAACGTGGCGAGCGTCATATTGTCGGAAGCGTCCCTTTCCTTTCTGGGGTTGGGCGTG
>CALMDI010000738.1 GCA_937864975.1 uncultured Chloroflexota bacterium
TCTACGGATCGATGTGGGTTGAAGCGCGCGATGCTGCTGCTGTTGTAGGCGCGGATCGCGGTTTCAATATCCTCTACGGATCGATGTGGGTTGAAGCCGCCGGCGTTTTCCAATGCCAACAAGGCTGTTTTGACCTGGAACACCCGTTGCGCGCTTTGGCGGGGCTTTTACGAGCATCACCTGCCACCCAACTTCCTGAACCAGTCTACCGAAAATCAGCCAAGTTCGCAACTCGGAGATCGTTCGAAACGCCGGGCGAGTTGCGACCGACAAACGCCCTTAAAAATCGATGCAGAAACGGCGAAATTCGCACGTTTCACACTTGCGTCGCTGCTCCACGGGCGGGGGCATATATTCGTGCAGTTGAATATGGTGGATCGCTTTGATGGTCTCCAGCACCGAGTTGCGAAGCGCCGTCGTTATCGGCACGGTTTCAAACCGTTTTAACGGCATCAGATAAATAAATCCTTCCTTCACAGGGCGCTGAAAGGCTTCTTCGGCTAACAGGGCGTAGGCGGTGAGCTGTAACTGATGATTCTCGCCTGCCCAGCCTGCCAGTTTGTAGTCTACCACGAACGCGCGATCTTCAGTTAAAACGACCTCATCGACGATCCCGGTCAGACCGAATTTCGAGGACGATAAGCGCACGTCAAATTTTCGCTCGCCTTCGGGAATCTGGTATGCCGACAGCGTGCGTCGTGTGGCGCGCTCGCGCTCGCGCTGATGCGCTGCTTCACCTGCCAGCATCTTATAGGTTCGGGGACGAAGATCCGGCGTGCAGGTCTCGTAATAGACGATCCGCGGGCAATACGTATACTGCTTGAGCAAGCTGATGGTCAGCAGCGACACCTCGACATCAGACGGCAAGCCATTCACAGGGTCATTCGTCGGCGGATCCGGGAACATGATGGCTATCCTCCACTTTCTCAACAGCCTGCTCGAAAATTAAACGCCTGTTCCACGCCTTCTCGTCAATCGGATAGAGGTGAACGCAGGCGGGCGTATTGCCGATAATCGCTCCAATCCGCATCATCAACTCTTCCTGATGCGTCCGAGCGAGAAAGCCGGTAAAGGCGCTGTACTGAATTCGATCCAGCCCGTAATCCAGACAGGCGTCGGCAACCTTGCTCCGCCGACCGTCATGAACGATGTCGTAGACGAGCAGGATATGCATCTGGTGCGCTACCATTCCGCTCGATAAGGGAGATAGGCTTCGGTTTCGCCGCGCAGGTGGGCTGCCAGACGTCGCGCCTGCTTGCCGATCACGATGTCGATGGGGAAGCGCGCGCCGTCATAGCGCACCGTCGCTTTCAGGTGGTCGTTGACTTTCCCGGCAAAATCCCGGCGAACGTCGGCTTCAAGTTGCCCCTGCTCGGTCATGGTCACGGTATAGCGGCGGTTCACCAAGCCGATGACGAGCCGATCCACGGCGACGCTGCGAAATTCCTCCATCAGATCGAAGATCAGGGAGTGCTTTCCGGGTCGGTCGGCATGAATGAATCCGCCATAGGGATCGAGTCCGGCGACCACGATGGCGCGTTTGACCCGATGCTGCAAAATACCATAGCCATAATTTAACAGGCTGTTGACGGGGTCGGTGGCTCCGCGTCCCGTGCGCGCCGACCAGGCGTACATGTCTGGAACCACGCTGCGGAGCGCTTCCCAATAGCGCGTCGCGGCGTTGGCTTCAAACGCCATGAGCTGCGCGCGTAACTCGTCGAGGTTCAACCCGCGCAGGTTTCGCAGCCGGGCTGCCTGGCTCGCCGTGTCAATCGATGCCGCGCGCAGCGCCTCGTATCGGTCGGGGTCGCTTTCCTTTCGAGATTTAGCGATGTATTTCAGCGTGGCTGCCTGGTTATTGATCTTGGCGTCGGCAATTGCCAGGCTAAGGACGGCGCCGCGCCCGTCGGAATAGGCGCTTAGCTGGGCGCGCCGCGTCAGCACCGTGCCACCTAACCCCGACGAATAAATCGCCGCATAGGCATTGCCAAGCGCATCCAAAAAGCAGATCGGAATACCACGCTCGCAGCATTCGGCAATGGCATCCGCCGAAATGCTGACGCCCATACTGGCGATGATGACCTGCTGTAAATGCATCAGGGGCGCCTGCGCCAGCACCTGTTTATCTTTGGTGTACATCAGGCGCTCGCTGTGCTTGCCAATGTGCGATCCAAAAACGTCGGCATATAACTCGGTGACGATGGGCATCGCGAATGACCTCCGATAAAGCTCTGTTACTCAACACGAAAATAACCATCACCTTTGACGGCGTTCTTGCCAACGTGCAGGCTCTGCCCCCAGAGCAGCCAGACCAGCACGTCGAACGAGTCGAGCTGCCAGCGTGCTTCCCCCACAAATCCACCGATGGGTGTCGCGCGCTGGCGCGCATGGCTGTAGCTGTCCACGTCGATCCAGCGAGTCGCGTGGGTGAAGCCGCGGGCGTCCATCGCGTCGCCAAGCTGACCCAGACGCTGCCATTCGGCTTTCCAGCGCTCGCGCTGAATGGGATCGATGGGATCGGTACGGTCATGCTCCACGAGGTTTTGCGCCCGCTCCAACAGCCTGCGGAGTAAGGGTCCCATTTTCGGCGTCTGTACCAAACGCCCGCCTTCGATCAGGCGCATGGGCGTGACAAATTTCAGGGTGACATGCCCGGCGCGGCGCAGCCCGGCTTCCTCTTCCACTCGCCGATGCGTGACCTGCAG
Organism: uncultured Chloroflexota bacterium; assembly: GCA_937864975.1. Lineage (GTDB taxonomy): Bacteria > Chloroflexota > Anaerolineae > Aggregatilineales > Phototrophicaceae > ZC4RG36. The sequence goes on from CALMDI010000738.1 coordinate 2,706, forward strand.
GCGCGGTGTCAATACCCGGTTCGGCTGCATCATCAGGCGAAGTGACTCGTTGAGCGGATTGAACTCATTGATACGAACCAGATCAAAACCACCTCGTCCTTTTCCGACTCCCAGGTGACCGACTTCGCGCGCCGCACGGAGTAAATAAGGCAGCAGGGCGATGGCGGATCCCAGCAGCGATACGCCAAACTCAAAGCGATTCTCTGCCATCACTTCGGTGTAAGCAGGCGGCGGTTCGACCGTAAACGCGCGGGGGACATTGAGACCGCGCGCGTGGTCGTCATCTTCGCTTTCAAGCAGCGCGCGCACGGGGTCAAGCGGCAGACCCGGAA
>CALMDI010000739.1 GCA_937864975.1 uncultured Chloroflexota bacterium
CAGCGACTTCAACAGTTCGTCGATGTCCTTGACGGCCTGGACCCGCTGCCCGAAAAGTGGCGGGCGTTCGGGTGGGACGTGCGGGAGGTGGACGGGCACGACCTGGGGGCGCTGCTGGACGCGCATATCGCCGGGCTGCGTATGACTCACGACGTGTTATGCGATTGGGCATGGGCGCTGCTCACGGTGATCGCGAGGGAGTGGGGCGAACTGGTGCTGGACGAGGTGATGCGCGTGACGCAGGCTCCGTGGGTGACGCCCCGTTACGCGCGGCTGCGCGAGATGACCGTCGATCAGATGCTGCAACTGACCATCGAAGGGATGCGCGGGCATTTTTCCGGTCCGAACCGGGCGGGCACGATTGATGTAGCGGAAGAAGCCGACCGCTTCGTCCTGTCGTTCGACGCCTGTGGCAGCGGCGGGCGAATGCGACGCGGCGACCCGACCGTAGGCAGCGGGTCGCGGCTGGAACCGCCGTACAATTTCCTGAACGTGCAGGGCGCGTATGACTGGACGTGGAACCGCACGGGGGTGTGCGGCTACTGCGCGCACTGCGCGGTCGTCAACCAGATTTTGCCGATTGAGGGGCTGGGTCACCCGATGCGGATGACGCTGTACCCCGAACGCGCCGAAGACCCGTGCCGGTGGGTAATTTACAAGGACATGGCGAATTTCCCCGACGAAGCTTACACCGCCGTCGGCAAGACGCGGGAGGACAGCCAGCCATGACGACCTCACGCCGCACGATTTTGCTGGACGTTTCAACGCCGCCGCTGGCGCAGGCGTTGAAGGATTCGTTCGCGGCGGACGCCACCGTTCACACGCTGCCGTCGAATGTCGCGCCCGACGCTGTGAGCAGTCAGTACCCGTCCACTGACGCGCTGATTCTGTCGCCGCGCGTAAATTCTCCGCAGCCCGCGGACAGCCTGACGGCGACTTGGGAAGCGGCGGGCGAGCCTGCGCTTCGCCGCTGCATCGGACTCATGACGGCGGTTGGCGCGGGTATGGTTGTGCGGCAGCGCGGGGTGATTCTGGTCATCGGCGGCTTAAGCGGGCTGACCGGATTTCCCGGCTGGACGCTCGCGAGCACGCTCGAAGGCGCGCTGGTGGCGCTCACGCGGTCGCTGGCGTGTGAATGGTCGCCGCACGGGGTTCGCGTTCTGTATCTGGCGGCGAGTCCCTCGGAAGAGGTTCCGTTGGAGAACGGCGTGGGTACGGGCACGACCGCGTCGTTCACCGAGCGAACGCCGCTCAAGCGCCTTGCCACGCCGGAGGCGATTGCGAAGGTCGCGCATTATTTAGCCGGGGAGCGTGCCAGCTTCGTAACCGGCACGCCGGTGCGCGCGGACGGCGGCTGGACGTCATGGGGGCTGCTGCGATGACGGGGCAATTTGAAGGACGTTCGGTCGTCGTCACCGGGGCGGCGCAGAGCATCGGCTTGGCGTGCGCCGCCGCGTTCGCGCGGGAAGGCGCGTCGGTGGTGATCGCGGATATCAACGAGCAAGCCGCCGAAAGCGCCGCCGCTGACCTGCGCGGCGAAGGTCTCCGTGTGGACGCCCTGCCGCTCGACGTGCGGGTTCCGCAGCAGGTTCAAGCCGTGGCGCAGGACGCGCGTGACCGCTTTGGACGGCTCGACGTCTGGGTGAACAACGCGGGCGTGGCGCATCATTATGACTCCTTCGATCTGCCGCCGGAGATGTGGCAGTCGGGGATGGACGTGCTGCTATCGGGGGTATTTTACGGCTGTCAGGCAGCCGGTCGCATCATGCGCGAGCAAAACGGCGGCGTCATCCTGAATCTGGCTTCTGTCAACGCCTTCGTATCGCAGCCGCGCCGCGCTGTCTACTGCACGGCAAAAGCCGGTGTGGTCATGCTGACGCGCGTGCTCGCCGCGGAATGGGCGGAGCACAATATCCGTGTCAACGCGGTCGCGCCCAGCCCGGTCATGACGAGCGGCATGGCAAAATGGGGCGAAGAGCAGGGGTTCGCCATGCAGGGCTACCGGCGACGGCACCCGATGGGACGTCTGGCGGAGATGCACGAAGTCACAGACGCCCTGCTATTTCTCGCGAGTGACGACAGCGCGTTCGTCACCGGGGAAACGCTGTGCGTGGACGGCGGCTGGGTTGCCTACGGGTATACATGAGTCGGCGGGCGGACAGCCGTGCGCCCCTACATCATCACCTCTATTTCACCATTCCCAATGCAGTTCCCGCTGTAGCCGGGTCGTTGCGCTACGGCTACTATTGGAAGCAGCCTAATCACATCTCAGGAAGAGCATATGACTCCGAAAGCGAAAGTCATTGTCGACCCCTCGTTTCGCCGCATGGACGAAATTTTCTCCCCGGCAGACCACGAGCGGCTGCACCGGCTTGCCGACGTCGTGTGGGCGAACGATGAGCCGATGCCGCGCGACCTGTTCCTGAGCGAGCTTCCCGACGCCGAAGCGGTCATCTGCGCCGACTGGGAGCGCTACGGCGACGTGCTGCCGACGGCGAAAAAGCTGCGCGCCATTTTCGGCGTTTCCGGCGCTTACCCGGTCGGGCTGGACTAC
>CALMDI010000740.1 GCA_937864975.1 uncultured Chloroflexota bacterium
GGGAAGAGACCGTCGATTACGTCCAGAAGGAAATCGACGAGGCGGGCGTGGACGTAAAACTTCCGCGTGAAATGCCGACCCGCGCGAATATCAACCGTCACATTGCCAGCGCGATGACGCCGGTGACCAAGCCGCTTCAGGACACGATGGATGAAGTGAAGCAGGTGGCGCGTGTGACGAGCAATGGTCGCCCGGCAGAGGTCAAAGCGCCAGCGCCCGCCGCGCCCAAGCCGTCCTCGGAGTTCGGGACGTGGTCGGGGCAGGGAAATGCGGATGAGAGCGGAGGTGTTTCGTGAGCCAGCGCATTACCGCACCGCCGCCGTCCTATAAACCGCCGCGCCCCGCGCCGGAGCCGCTTGAGATCGAGCCGGTGGACGAGGGCAACGAGCTTCGCATGTCGTTCTTTGAGCATCTGAATGAGCTGCGAAAGCGGGTGTTCCGCGCGCTGCTGGCGGTGATCGCAGGCACCGTCGTCGGGTTTGTGCTCGCCGGTCCGTTCCTCGAATATCTGATTCGTCCCTACGGCGAGCGGCTTACGGCGCTCGGTCCCACCGAACCGGTCATCGCCTATTTCCGGGTCGCGCTCATGATCGGCGGCGCTATCGCCATGCCGGTCATCATCTACCAGTTGCTGATGTTCATTTTGCCGGGGCTGACGCGCCGCGAGTCGCGCATCCTGCTGTCGTCGCTTCCCGCAATCATGCTCCTGTTTGTCATCGGCGGCGTGTTCGCGTGGACGATCCTCGTACCCCCCGCGCTGGATTTTCTCAGCGGCTTCCAACCGACGTTGTTTAAGCCGGAATGGACGGCAGACCTTTACCTGGGCTTCATCACGTCCCTCATCTTCTGGATGGGCGTCGCCTTTGAGACGCCGCTGATCTTCTTCGTCGTGGCGGTGCTTGGACTGGTCACCACGCGCGCCGTCGTCCGAAACTGGCGCATTGCCATCGTCGGTTCGGCGGCGGCAGCGGCGATGATTACGCCAACGGTCGATCCGGTGAACATGGCGCTGGTCATGGGTCCGCTGCTCACCCTCTATCTTTTCAGTATTTTCCTCGTCGCGATTGGCGCCCGAATCAACCGAGCACGGTAAGGCGGTCATGGAACGGCGTCGCTACTGGCTGCGACTGGCGCGTTTGTTCGTCGTCGCATTGGTGGCAGCGCTCGTTCTGTTTCCGTTCGGTCTGGGCGTGGCGATGATGTGGGGGCTAACTCATACGCCGTGTCCGCGCACGACGTTTCCAGGCGCGCTGGGTCTGGACTACGAAGAAGTCGATTTCCAGACTCCGCAGGGATTAACGCTGCAAGCTTATTTTCTTCCCGGCAGCAATGGCGCGACGGTGCTCATAGCGCCCACCTACACGAACAATCGAGGCGGCGATCTGGAAGACGCGGCGATTTTGAACCGCGCGGGCTTCAATGTGCTGACGTTCGATTCGCGCGTCTGTCAGGGCGCGAGCTTTCATTCCCTCGGCTACCTCGAAGCGGAAGATGCCGAAGCCGCCCTGCGCTACCTGGAGTCGCGTCCCGAAGTCGATCCCAACCGCATCTCAATTCACGGCTTTTCGTCCGGCGGCTCGACCAGCCTGTTCACCGCCGCGCGCGTCCCCGGCATTCGAGCAGTCTCGGCAAAGGGCGGCTATCATGACTTTGCCGAGCAGTTGGGCGTCGGGCGCGGCGGCACGATAAGCGTGGCGGACAGCCTCGGCGACGCGACCGAGGATCCCGATGGGGGGACCCTCAATCTCGGCTCGCTGTTCCTGTCGGCCTCGGCGGTGGGCGGCAACAGCGTGTTCGGCTCGGGCTTGGGCGGCGACGCTTTCGGCGGCACGATCGATATCGTGCTCGACAGGCACAACGCGAGCTGGTCCTCGCTTTTCGCTTACGCCCGCGCGCAGGACGGCGAGTCCGCCCTCGACCCCGTCGGCGGGCCCGTCTTCGCCGCGTGCCTGAAGACGCTGCAGCCGCTCGGCAGCGCGATCGCGATCGGCTTCGCGGGGGGCGCCTGGGAGCCGGTGGATCCGGCCCGGCTCGTCGGCCGGAACACCACGGTGGTCGGGTTCTACCTCGGCAGGCTGATGGGCATGCGGCCCGACCTCGTCCGCGAGGAGATCCACGAGCTGCTCGCGCTCTGGCGCCGAGGCGCGATCAGGCCGGTGGTCGGCGCGGAGTATCCGCTCGAGCAGGCGAACGAGGCACACGACTTCATCGCGTCGCGGCAGTCGACGGGGAAGGTCGTCCTTGTTCCCTGAGACCGCGCTCGTGACAGGGGCAGCGGGAGGCATCGGCCGCGCGCTCGTCACGGCGCTCGAGGCCGACGGCGCGGTCGTCCGCGGCCTCGACCTCGCCGACGGCTTCGACGTCTCCGACTGGGATGCGTGGCAGGGCGTCGAGCCGGCCGACGCGGTATTCCTCAACGCGGGCGTCCTCGCGTCGGGCGACGGCTCGCTCGCCGACTACCGCCGGATCATCGGCGTCAACGTTGACGGCGTCGTCTTCGGCGTCCAGGCGCTCGCGCCGAGGATGCAGCGGGGCAGCGCTTTCGTCGTCACCGCCTCCCTCGCCGGCCTGATCCCGATGGCCTCCGATCCGCTCTACGCGCTGACGAAGCACGCCGTCGTCGGCTACGCGCGCTCGATGGCGGACGTGCTCGAGCCGAGAGGGATCCGGATCAACCTCGTCAACCCCGGGATCGTGCG
>CALMDI010000741.1 GCA_937864975.1 uncultured Chloroflexota bacterium
GCGCAGACTGAAGTTCCCGCCTTTGGCGGGAACCCCGCGCAGGGGTGTCGAACGAAGTGAGACGGGGTGGGGTTGCCCGACTAGCAATCACGGTATTATTATAATTCTGCGAACGTGATTAGCTCAATACCGCGGTCGCGCACGCGCTGTTTGACGCGCTCATCGGTGAGCAGGTCAAGCTCGACCTGGCGCATGGTGTGATAGGTGCTGGTCTGCATGATTTCGTCGTCGGCGATGCCGGGATGCACCATCACCTCGCTCGTGCTGCCTTCCGGCAGGCGGTCGAGAATTCGCAGCAGCGTATCGGCGCTGACCCCCGCATCATAGAAATCGTCAATCATGCGCTCCGGGTAACGCACGGATGACTGCTGCATCAACGGCTCGCAGAAGGTGCGGTGCTGAAGCACCCGCTCGGACTCCCGTAGGTTGTCCTTCAGAAACACCGCGACAGGCGCGAAGGGATGACGAATGGGCACGTGATATTCTTCCGCCAGATCAAACAGAACGCGCAGCGTCATCTCCGACCAGCAGGCGGCGTGGTGATGACTGTCGAGGTGATCGATAGATAGTCCTGTGGTCAGGAACGCTTCGATCTGCGCGCGCCACTCATCTTTTAGCTCCTGAGCATCCATGTCCGACAGCATTGCCCTCACATAGGGAAGGTCGGGAAACTCGCCCGCGGAGGTCAGTAGGGATTTCAGGCGGTCGGCGGGGCGGATCGGCGTGCCGTGCGTGAGGACGAGATGAACGCCGACACCGAGACGCGGCGTTTCCACGCGCGCCGTTTCGAGCGCCGGAAGCGCGTTGGGCAAATTCATCATCGTGGTCGTGGTGGTGACAATGCCGTTCAGATGCGCCTGACGAATCCCTTCGGACACGCCGGGGGTGTGCCCATAGTCGTCGGCGTTGACAATCAGGCGAATGGTCATGACCGGGTTATCGTGTGGTGTGCCTGTAAGCTGCGAATCTTCAAGGGTTTCTGGCGCAGGCGGCGAATGCTCTGCACGACGGCTGCTGCGCCCGTGAGCGTCGTCACGATGGGCACGCTGTACAGGTGCGCCGTCCCACGAATTAACTGCCCATCGCCATGCGCCTGACCGCCGCGCGGGGTGTTGATAATCAAGTCCACCTCGCCCGCGCGAATGGCGTCCACGATGTGCGGCGAGCCTTCGCTGACCTTGTTCATCGTTAGCACATCCAGCCCGACCGAGCGGAGATACCCCGCCGTGCCGCGCGTGGCGACGATGCGGAAATCCATCGCCTGCAAATCGCGCGCGATCTTGGTCGCGGCGGCGCGGTCAAACGGATTCACGCTTAGGAATACCGTACCGCTCGACGGCAGCGCCGTATTTGCCGCCATCTCAGCTTTGGCGAAGGCGTGCCCAAAGCTGGAGGCATGTCCCATGACCTCGCCCGTCGAGCGCATTTCCGGTCCCAGACGCGCGTCCACACCGGGGAACTTCTGGAAGGGCAGCACCGCCTCTTTGACGAAGAAGCCATCGACGCGCGGCTCCTCCGTAAAACCGATTTCCGCCAGCGTTTTGCCCGCCGCGATCTGCGCCGCATAGCGAGCGAGCGGGTGCCCGGTCGCCTTGCTGACGTAGGGCACGGTTCGGCTGGCGCGCGGGTTCACTTCCAGCACATAGACGATCTCGTCCTTGAGCGCGAACTGGATGTTATACAACCCTTTCACGCCAAGCGCCTTGCCGATGCGCTCGGTATATTCCCGGATAATCTCGATGTGATAAACGCTGATTTTGTAGGGTGGAATGACGCACGCCGAGTCGCCGCTGTGGACGCCTGCTTCTTCGATGTGCTCCATAATACTGCCGATGGTCACATGGCTGCCATCGCAAAGGGCGTCCACATCGACTTCAAACGCATCGTCGAGGAACTGGTCGATGAGAACCGGGTGTTCCGTCCACTGAATGTGCTTGTCCAGCCATTCGCTCAGCATCGCATCGTCAAAGACAATCGCCATGCCGCGCCCGCCAAGCACGTAACTCGGACGAACGATGACCGGGTATCCGATGCGGTTGGCAACCGCCAGCGCCTCGTCGCGAGTCAGCGCCGTATCGCCGGACGGCTGCTCGATATTCAACTCGCGCATGAGGGCGTTGAAGCGCTTGCGATCTTCGGCAAGGTCAATCGTGTCAACGGATGTGCCCCAGATGGGCGCGCCCGCCTCCGCCAGCCGGCGCGCGATGTTGAGCGGCGTCTGCCCGCCGAACTGCACCAGCACGCCGTTTGGCTGCTCGCGGTCGATGATGTTGAGCACGTCTTCCGTCGTCAGTGGCTCGAAATACAGGCGGTCGGCGGTGTCGTAGTCGGTGCTGACCGTCTCCGGGTTGCAGTTGACCATAATCGTCTCGTAGCCCATTTCGCGCAGGGCGAAACAGGCGTGTACGCAGCAGTAATCAAATTCGATTCCCTGCCCAATGCGATTCGGTCC
>CALMDI010000742.1 GCA_937864975.1 uncultured Chloroflexota bacterium
GAGCTAAAGGCTAGAAGCTATTAGCTTTTCGGCTTTTTACCGTTTTCTTCAGCTTCGTCGTCCTCATCCGGCGGGGCTTCGTCGGCAAACGCGGTAAAGCGCATAAACGCGCGTTCCTGCGGGGTCATATCGACGGGATACTCGTTTTCATCGTAGGCTTCCATAATGCGGTAGCCCTCCTTGATGTAGCCGCGAATCGTGTGTAAGCTGATGCCCATTTCGTCAGCTGCGAGGTTGGCCGGCATTCCCTCAACCACACACAACTTGATCGCCTGACGAATACGATCTGTGAGTTCGGGATATTGGCGCGGTTCGGGCAGCGTTTTCGCGTGAAAAATGCGATGGTGAAACATGCCCTCGGCCACCTTAGCAATCGTGGTGGTGACAATAAAATCGTGGTTGATGCCGTAGACAATCGCCCACGCGATTTGCAGCCGCACTTCCCCCTTAAGCAGATACCCCCGCACGCGCGCGTTCGCCGCGGCTTCCACCAGCGCGGGGTCGGCAAGCTGCGCGAGACAGATCACCATCACGTTTGGGATGCGCCCTCGCAGCCGCTGGACGGCGTGCGCCAGCGCCTGCGGTCCGCCCATGTGGTCGGCGTCGATGATGACCACGTCCGGCAGCTCGGCTAGCGGCGTCCGATCCAGTTCCGCCCACATGTCCAGGGCGCTCTCGGCGAGAAACGTCACCCGCGTGCGTCGATCCCACGCCAGGTAGCTGTTGACCGCCTGAAGCGCATAATAGTCGGTATCCATCACCAGAACTTTCAGGTTGACGTTGCTGATGTTCATGCGTCTCCCTCAACCCATCGCGTTTCCCGGTCTCGGCGGCTGCAAATCAGGGCGAAACGCGCTACTGTCATGTCAAGTATACCGAGTTTGAACCGATTTCGCGGAACGCCGCCGCTCGCCGCGTTGCGGTCACCTTTTGGCATCGACGTGGCTCTTTTAGATAGCAGCGAAAATCCGGCAAGGAGCAAGCGGCACATGCAGGAGTACGAAGCGCTGGTCAACCGGGCGCGCGCGGGCGAGACCGACGCCGAGCGGCGCGACGCCTTCGACGCGCTGGTGCAGCAGTTCGAGGCGGCGGCGCTCGATTGGGCGTACGCGCTGCTGGACGACGCGCACCTGGCTCAGGACGCCGTACAGGAAGCGTTCGTGACCGCCTATCAAAATTTGAGCCAGCTGCGCGAGCCGAAGGCATTCCCGGCGTGGCTGCGGCGCATCGTCCGCACGCACTGCAACCGGCAGACGCGCGGCAAGCAGGTCACCACGCGCCCGCTGGACGACGATGCCGACCTGTCCTCGAACGCGCACGATCCCGCCGTGACCGTCGAAGAAGGCGAGCTGACGCACACGCTGCTTGAAGCCGTGCGCGAACTGCCGGAACACGAGCGCGCCGTCACCGAGTTGTACTACCTCACCGGCTATTCGCAGGACGAAATTGCCGAGCAGCTTGCCCTGCCGCTGACGACGGTGAAAAAGCGCCTGCAATACGCCCGCGAGCGGCTGAAGGAAATGGCGCCGCAGCTTCGAGGTCCGCACGCCCAGCTTCCGATTGCCGGGATGCCCGGCGCGGAACTGCCCGACAACTTCGATGACCCGCTCGACATGCTGCGACGGTTGATCGAAGCGGGCGCACTGGACGCGGACGCGCTCGCGCTTCTACCGCTGTCCGAACCCACTGAGCCTGCAAGCTGGCGACCCCCAGGAGTCTGGGCATGACCCCCTACAACCTTGTCCCGATGGTGATTGAGCGCGGCGCGCATGGCGAGCGCGCCTACGACATTTATTCCCTGCTGCTCAAGGAGCGGCTGATTATTCTGGGCGACGCGATTGAAAGCGGAATGGCGAACCTCATCATCGCGCAGTTGTTGTTCCTCAACCGCGAAGACCCGGAGCGCCCGATCCAGATGTACATCCACTCCCCCGGCGGCGAGGTCTACCCCGGACTGGCGATTTACGACGCCATTCAGCAGATCAGCGCGCCTGTGAGCACCACTGCCGTCGGCTTGACCGCCAGCTTTGGCACCGTCGTCCTCGCGGCGGGGACTCACGGAATGCGCTATGCCTTACCCCACGCGACGATCCACATGCACCAGCCGTTGGGCGGCGCGCAGGGGCAGGCGTCAGATATCGTCATTCGCGCGAATGAGATTCAGCGCCTCAAGGAACGCCTGCTGGATATTTTCGTTCGTCATACCGGGCAGGATCGGGACGTGATCGAGCGCGACAGCGACCGCGACATTTATTTCAACGCGGAGCAGGCGAAAGAGTATGGGCTGGTGGATGCTGTGCTCACATCGCCCACCGCGGCTACAAACGGCTATCTTCTCAACGCGCATTCCGCGAACGGGGTCGGCAAGCTGGCGGACGGGAACGCTACTCTGGCGGGTAATGGCGGAGCCGCCACCACCACCCGACAGGATAACCCACCATCTTGGCAGCGTCGCCCACGACGCGAATGACGGGCACGAGCGCCGCGGCATACGCGATCTGCGCGGGCGAGGTATAGCCGCGCCGCGCCAGCACGTCCGGCAGGCGGCGATAGGGCTGCGCGAGATAGACCAGCCCGCCCAGCGGAAACAGTCCCCAGAAAAGGCGATGCACGCGCAGCGCCAGCAGCGCGATCAATGGCGCGGCGGCGAAATAGGTCGCGTAGCGGATGGCGTGACGCTTGCGCCAGAGATCGGCTTTGCCGTCGCCCCGCGCGTAGCGGTAATACTGCTTGAAGAAGGCACGCAGGGAGCCTCGCGGTCGGAAATACACCACCGCGTCCCGGCGCAGCGCGAACGTCGTCCGTTCCTTCAACCTCAGGTCGAAGATCAGGTCTTCGCAGTAGTCGAGCCATTCGGGATACCCGCCGACCGCTTCCCACGCCGACTTCCGAAACGCGATGCTGCGGCTGCTCGGCAGAAACGTCGCCGGATCAATCTCGTCCGGCAATGGTAACACCGCCGCGCCCATCGCGGCTTCAAACACGCTGCGCGCGTCCGCGACGAAGAAGCCGCTGACGACTTCGCGCGCCGGGTCGTCCACCAGCGGCTCGGTGATCTGCGCCAGCCAGTCGCGCTGTAAGATAACCCCCGCGTCGGTCACGGCGATCACGTCACCCCGCGCCAGCGCGATCCCCCGGTTGCGCCCCTGGCTGATGTTCGCGCCCGCCTTGACCACGACGCTCAGCGGCAGACGGCTCTCGTACTCGCGCAATATGGCGACCGTGTTGTCGCGGCTGCCGCCGTCCACAATCACGACCTCGTCGGGTGGAAGCGTCTGCGCGGCGAGCGACTCCATCAGGGGGCGAACGCTCTCGCCTTCGTTGAGCACGGTGACGACGACAGAGATCACGGGGCGGCTTCCTCGGTGTAGATCAGGATCTTTTTGAGCAGCTTGTCGTAGTCGGTGTGCGAGCGGCTGGTGAACGCGATCACAGGCGTCAACCCTTCGCCACAAAACAACCCGCCAATGCGGTACGGCGTGGGCAAGCTCGGAATCACCAGCATCTTCCCCTCAGCTTTGCGATAGCGCTTCGCGCCCGCCAGCAGCTTGCGCCCGGATTCCGTGTCGGGCGGCGGCAAGAGCGGATAGTCTTTGACCGCTTTCACGGCATCCCACCCGACCCAAATCGGTTTCCAGACAATAGGCGTGATCGTCAGCCCTTCCGGTTGGACGGTGAGGGCAGGCGTGAGCGTGGTCAGCATGAGGACGGGCAGCGCGAGCAGGAGCGTAAAGACACCGCCGAGGAACAGCAGTCGCGCCCGTTCGTCGACCACCGCGAGCGCAATCTGCGCGACCGCCGCCACGACCATGACGACCAGCAGCGCCGCCGCGCCGTAGTGCGCGACGCGGTTCATGAACGGTTTCGGATGCGTGTGAATGGAGCGCATAGACAAATTCGATACAGACAATACAAGAAAAAGAGTTAACACAGAGCAACAGAGGAACGGAGAAACAGAGACATAGATCTGAAAATTCTCTGTTCCTCTGTCTCTCTGTTACTCTGTGTTGAGTTTTTAGCTCTCGACTGAGCCACTTACGCAATCGTGACAGACTGATTCAGGTATACGTCCTGAATTGCGTTCAGCAGTTCGATGCCTTCATTCATCGGACGCTGGAACGCCTTGCGCCCGCTGATCAGCCCCATGCCGCCCGCACGCTTGTTGATGACCGCCGTCTTGACCGCTTCCTGAATGTCGTTCGCGCCGCTCGCGCCGCCCGAATTAATCAAGCCCACGCGCCCCATGTAGCCATTCGCCACCTGATAGCGTGTCAGGTCAATCGGGTGATCGCTGGTCAGTACGTTGTAAATGCGCTCGTCCAGCTTGCCATAGGACGACCCGCCGGTGTTCAGCGCCTTAAAGCCGCCATTCACCGTCGGCAGCTTCTGCTTGACAATATCCGCCTGAATGGTCACGCCCAGGTGATTCGCCTGTCCGGTCAGGTCGGCGGCGGTCTCATAATTCGTGCCGTTGACCTTGAACGCGCTGTTGCGCGTGTAACACCAGAGGATCGTCGCCATGCCCAACTCGTGCGCGTGGTAAAACGCCTCCGACACCTCGACCAGTTGCCGCGCGCTCTCTTCTGCGCCGAAGTACACCGTCGCGCCCACCGCGACCGCGCCCATATCCCATGCCTGCTCGACCTGACCGAACATAATCTGGGCATACTTGTTCGGGTAGGTCATGAGCTCTTTGGGGGTGAGCTTGACCATGAACGGAA
>CALMDI010000743.1 GCA_937864975.1 uncultured Chloroflexota bacterium
CGGCACTCGTACCCGGCAGTTACATCACGGGCGGTCGGCGTCCCGGCGGCAAGGGCGAAGCCGCACTGGAAGCACACCCGTTTTATGGCGCGGCGTGGACGACACAGATTGAGGGCGCAGGGGGCATCAGCGGCGTTTACTGGCACAACCGGTTCGGAACGACTGCGCCGGGTCCCGCTGTTCAGGCTGCGCCAGCCGTCGCCTACTGGGTCTACGGCTGGCTGAAAACTGGATCGAGCGCTGTCATAGTCTGAAGTATTCTCAGGCGATGCTCACGCCGAGCTAAGGTACATTTGGAAGTCTAACGGTATCTTAAGAAGGGTGGGCGACTGCGCCCGACACGAATGTCTTAGTCGATTGGGGTCGTGGCTGTGGAACCGACGCTTGGGCTTGCGTTCCTGGCAGGCTTGCTCTCGTTTGTGTCTCCGTGTGTGCTGCCACTTGTCCCGGCATACATCGGTTACATGGGCGGGCGGCTGACGCACACGGTCGCCGCGCAGTCCGCCGCCGGGGGTGGAGCGACGGTGACGAGCGTTTCCGCGACCCAGCGCTTTGTCATCTTCCTGCACGGAATTGCCTTTGTCGCCGGGTTTACCTTTATTTTTGTTGTGCTTGGCTTGCTCACGACCGCCTTCATTTTTCAGGTCGGCAGGCAAAATGTGTCGCTGATCGAAAACCTGATCGCCCGCATCGGTGGCGTGCTCGTGATTTTCTTCGGCTTGCACTTTATGGGCGTCCTGCCGCGCCTGTTCAACACGCTGCTGAATCGTAAAGACCTGATCGCCAGCCCCTTACCGAGCCTCGCGCTTGCCGTGGGCGGCGGGTTGCTGATCGTCTGGGCGTTTGTGGACTGGCTGCTGGCGCTGCCGATCCTGTTGATTTTTGGACTCTGGCTCGTCCTCGGCGGCGCGTTCACACAGCCAGAGCATTTCTGGACGCGCACGATTACCGCGATTCAGCGCGCGCTCTACAGCCAGTACCGGATGCAAATGACGGCGCGCGGTCATCAGAGCTTCGCCAGTTCCGCAATTATGGGCGTGGTGTTTGCCGCGGGCTGGACGCCGTGCATCGGTCCGGTGTACGGCGCGGTGCTGACGATGGCAGCGAACGGCGGCGACGTGGGACAGGCAGGCACGCTGCTGGGCGCGTATTCGCTCGGTCTCGGCATCCCGTTCCTGCTCACCGCCCTGCTGCTGGACAGGGCGCAGGGTGTGTTTCGCCGCGTGCAGCGGCGGATGCACACGGTTGAGATTGTCATGGGCGGTTTCCTGGTCGTCATGGGCATTCTGGTGGCATCCGGGCGGCTCCAGCAGTTGAGCGCAACCTTTGCCGGGCAGTTTACCGAACTGTCGGTGCGGATTGAAGAATGCGTGACCGCCTTCGTCACCGGTGAGACGCCGTTCGGCGATCTGGCTCCCTGCCTGAGCGGCGCGCGGGATGGGACTCCCGCGCCGGTCGCGGCGGCTGACCCCGCCACCGCCGCCAGCGCGCCGACGGGGCAGCCCGCTCAAGCGGCTGGCGCGCCGCCCGCGCTCAGCGATCTGATCTCGTTGAGCGGCGACAGCGCGGCTCCGGTGTTCGGCACCGAGCGCGGCAACCTTGCCTATAATTTCGACCTCGTCACCGATCAGGGCGAGTCGATGCGCCTGTCCGACCTTCGGGGCAACGTCGTGCTGCTGAATTTCTGGGCGACGTGGTGCGGTCCGTGCCGCAGCGAAATGCCAGAATTGGAGCGCGCCTATCGGCAGCACGCGGACGACGGCTTCCAGGTGGTCGCGGTCAACAACCGGGAAACACTCGACGAGATCAAAGGCTTCCGCCAGGAAATCGCCGTCACCTTCCCCTTCGGGCTCGACTCCGACGGCGAGATTCAAGACCTGTTTGGCATCGGGCAATATCCCACGACGCTGGTCATTGACCGGGACGGCGTGATTCTGACGCGCCACGTCGGACCTCTCACCGGCGATCAACTCGACACATTGGTCGCGAATGCCCTCTCCTGATACAATGCTCAGAAGCGCCCGCCGTATAGAGCCGCGCGCAACCATCATGACGTTTTCAACACGACAGGCAGCGCTCGCGGCAGGGGCATTATTGTGCTTTGCGAGCGCCGGGTTTCTCGTCCTGAACGCCGGGCTGCCGGAACGCGCGCTGTTCACGGGACAGATCATTGAGGGCGAGCGCCCGACGGCTCCCGAAATCGGCGCTCTGGCGCCGAATTTTGAAGCGGAAACGCCGGACGGCGCAGCATTTCGCATGGCTGACCTGCGCGGATCGCCCGTGATCGTAAATTTCTGGGCGACATGGTGCGAGCCGTGCCGCGTGGAAATGCCGGAACTGCAAGCGCTCTACGACGCGAACCGCGCGCGCGGTCTGCGGGTGGTGGGCGTGAACGTGGGCGACGCGCCGGAAGACGTGCTCGACTGGGTGGATAATTACGGGCTGACGTTCGACATGGCGCTCGACCCACGCGGCGACATCAGCGCGCAGTATCTGCTGCGCGGGCAGCCAACGACATTTGTCGTCGCGCCGGACGGCGTGATCACACACATTGTCTACGGACCGACCACGCGCAGCACGCTTGAAGCGGCAGTCGCGCCTTACCTGCGCTCTTAACAGCAAGGATCGTCGTGGGAACCTCTGGCACCAACCGCCCGGAGCGCCAGCGCAAAACCGCCCTGCGGCTGAATTTGCTCCTTTTACGTGGCTCGCGGCACTGGCTGCGCGTCGCGCTGATCCTGCTCGGCATTTACGTGTCGCTGCCATTCGTCGCGCCGACGCTGATGCGCCTCGGTCTCGAAGGTCCGGGGCGGCTTCTATATACCCTGTACAGCCCGTTCTGCCATCAGTTCGCATTCCGCACGTTCTTTCTCTACGGGGAGCAGCCTTTTTATCCACGCTTTAACGTGCCGAGCGATCTGACGCCGTTCGAGACCTACGCCGTCGACTCGCCTGAATTTAAAGAGGCGGTCATGCCCTATCTTCCGTCCGGCACGAGCGCCGACGAACTAGATCTGAATGCGTTCTCGCCCGCGCTACAGTTTGGCTCGCGCGCGTTTCTGGGCGACGAGCGCATGGGCTACAAGATGACACTGTGCGCCCGTGACATCGCGATCTATATCGCCATGTTCATCGGCGGACTGATCTACAGCATTCCGACGGTGCGACGCCGCCTGCGCCCCGCGCCGCTGTACTTGTATCTCCTGCTCGGCATTGCGCCGATTGCCATCGACGGCTTCAGCCAGCTTCTCGGCTATCCGCCCTTCAGCCTGTGGGAGCCGCGCGAGACGACGCCGTATTTCCGCGTGCTGACGGGCGCGTTATTTGGCTTCATGAACGTGTGGCTCGGCTTTCCCTATCTGGAAGCATCGATGCGGGAAACGCGCCGGCAGATCGAGGCAAAACTGGCGCGGGCAGGGATTGAGACGTAGAGACGCCGGGGGCTGCGAAGCGGTTGTGCCCTCCGTCGCGCAGCAGCCTTTGGCTGCTGCGTCTAGACCCGCTTCGCGGGCGACGGGGGCAAACCGAAGCCCCCCGGCTGATAAAAACATTTAAGCCCACTCAAGGGGCTGTAAAGATCAAAGCGATTTTCAAAGCCTCTAGTAGGGCGTCCTGTTACAAACAGGATGGGATTCTCGGTGGCGCAATCGGGTTTTGAAAAGAAAACTCCCACGCGATGTGGGAGTTTTTAAATTCAGCCTGATGAGTCCGCGTCAGGCGCGTACGGGTTCGTCCTCGACCTGAATGTGCGCCTTGACGACGTAGCCGCGTCCGTGGCGCGACTGGATGAGCGCTGGGCGCTCCGGGTCGGTCTCCAGCTTACGCCGCAAATTATGAATGTGATTGCGTACCAGCGCCGCGTCGCCCACGCCGTTCGGATACTGCCATACATTTTCCAGCAGATCGTCGGTCGAGTGCAGACGGTACGGGGACACGCACAGGAACTTCAGCAGTTCAAACTCCACGCGGGTCAGGTTTATTTCGCGGTCGTTGACGAAGACCCGGTAGCTGCTCGGAATAATCCGAACGGTCGAAACGTCGCCGTCCAGGTAGAACGAGCGGCGGATCAGCGCGCGGATTCGCGCCGTAAGCTCGCGCGGGGCGAAAGGTTTGCGAATGTAATCATCGCCTCCGGCGTTGAGCGCTTCCGCGACGTTGTAGGGCGAGTCCCGTCCGGTGACGAAAATGATCGGGATATTCGACGTGCGGGTATGCGTCCGCAGCCGTCGGCAGAGGGACAAGCCATCGGTTTCCGGCAGGACGGCGTCAATGATGAACAGGTCGGGCGTGGTGACTTCCACAATCGCCATCGCCTCTGTTGCCGAGTACGCCCGCATGACGGTGTAGCCTTCGCGCTTCAAAACAAGCTCGACCATATCCAGAGTCTGGGCGTCGTCGTCAACCACGAGGATTTCGTACATAGAAGCTGATCCGTTCGTCACATCAGGACAGAAGTTAACCTGATATGAGAATACCCCAGATGCCGTCCATACGCTGTGAAACTTTTATGAAATTTATGTGCGGCATCTTAAGCATTGGCGCTACTTCGAGATCATGTAGCCCACGCCGTGAATGGTGCGAATGTACTTGCGGTCGCTGTTCTTCTCAATTTTCGCCCGCAAATTTCGCACGTGCGCGCGCACCAGGTCGGGGAACCAGCCGCGACCGTAGAAGGCGTGCATGAGGCCGACCCGGTTGGGCCACACGCCCGGGCCGCCCCACTGCGCCCGGGCCGCGGCCCAGCCCGGGTGGAGCCCGGGTTGGTGCTGCACGCGGGAGAGGGCGGTGGCTTCACCGCGGCGGCGGAGGCCGTGCCGGTGCTCGTCGATGCCCTCCACGCCCACGAGGAGACGGCCCACGCCGCGGTCCTCGCCCTCGGGTCAGTGGGTAGGGCCGCCGCGCGGGCCGTCCCGGCGCTCCTGGAACTTCTGCAGGGAGAGGTCGGCGACTTG
>CALMDI010000744.1 GCA_937864975.1 uncultured Chloroflexota bacterium
TTGGCTCGCCCCGGCAGGCGGCAGCGCATTTATTGCGCGCGATGCTGCCGTGAAGATGAATCACGTGGCTGCTGCCCGCCCGTTCGTGCAGGTCGTCGATGTTCTGGGTAATCAGAGGCAGGCGGGGAAACCAGCGTTCCAGCGCCGCCAGCGCCGCGTGACCGGGGTTCGGTTCTGCCGGGCGCATCAACGCGCGGCGAAACTCGTAGAAATCCCACACCAGCGTTGGATCGCGCCGGAACGCCTGCGGGGTCGCAAGCTGCGTGGGGTCGTACTGCGCCCACAGCCCGTCGAGCGCGTCGCGAAAGGTTGGAATCCCCGATTCCTTGCTCACCCCCGCGCCCGTCAGCACCGCCGGAAACCGGCTCTCGTGGATCATCTTCGCGGCGGCTTGAACCTGCTCGTCACGCACCATTCGCTTATCCTTCAGAAAGGAATAGCATCGTAGGGGCGCACGGCTGTCGCCCTGGCTGCCCCCATTCGTCGATGCGTACCTGCGTGCGGTTTCTTATTTTGCGTTCTTGGCGTCTTGGCGGTTCAAATTTGCTGTCGCGCAGTGCGATGTGCTTGCCCGCTCATGGAACGGGACGGCAATTACGCCGTATAATCCTCTGAAGTGTACTGCCGAAAGGAACGCGGTTTGGAGTTCGCGCTGAATTACTCGCCGCAGGCGGCGGCGCTGCTCGATCAGGGCAGGATTCAGATCGACCGTTTTAAGTGCCCGGATTGGGCGGACGTGATCACGGCGGCAGCGGCGCTGCGTCCCGTCTACGTCCATTTTCCGCTCATCGCGGGTGACAACAGCCTCGCGGACGCCGATTGGGACGGGATCGAGCGGCTGTTAAGCGATACCGATACGCCGTTTCTGAATCTGCATCTCGCGCCGCGCATGGACGATTATCCCGAACTGCTGCTCGACCCGCTGGCGACCAACCGCGTCGTCTCGCAGATGGCGGACGACGTGTGGCAGGCGGTGAAGCGGGTCGGCGCGGAGCGCGTCATCGTGGAAAATGTGCCCTACCTGGGCGATACCGACGACGATGCATTTGTGCGTGTGGCGACGGACGCCGCCGTCATGCGCCAGATCATTGTGGAAACAGGCTGTGGCTTGCTGCTCGATCTGGCGCACGCGCGCTTGACGGCGTGGTTTCTGGGCATGGACGCGGTCGATTACATCGCGTCGCTGCCCGTTCGCGCGCTGCGCGAGCTTCACGTCGCCGGAATTCACCTGATCGACGACAAGCCGGTGGAGCATCAGTCGCTTACCGAGGACGACTGGGCGTATATGGACTGGGCGATGCACCAGATCGACGCCGGGGTGTGGGCGGCGCCGCGTACCGTCGCCTTTGAATACGGCGGCATCGGTCCCCGCTTCGAGTGGCGCAGCGACCCAGCGGTGATCGAGGCGCAGGTGCCGCCGTTGGTCGAGATGGTGCGCGCGGTGCGCGTGTGACGATGACTCCCGCGCCGACCGGCAATCTCCGCACGTTTCTGACCGTCTGGTTCGGTCAGTTGATCTCGATGATCGGCACCGGACTGACGAGCTTCGGGCTGGGCGTGTGGGTGTTCCAGCGCACCGGCTCCGCGACCGACTTCGCCCTGATCTCCGTATTTGCCGTCCTGCCGGGAATCGTCATCTCGCCCATCGCGGGCGCGCTGGTGGATCGCTATGACCGGCGGCGCGTGATGATGGTGAGCGATTTAGTCGCCGGGCTGAGCACGGTCGCCGTCGCGCTGCTGCTGTTTGGCGGGCAGCTCGAAATCTGGCACATCTGGGTTTCGGCGGCGGTCGGCTCGTCGGCGCAGGCGTTCCAATACCCGGCATACGCGGCATCCGTCTCGCTGCTGATTCCGAAACAGCATCTTGGACGCGCTTCAGGGTTGATGCGCT
>CALMDI010000745.1 GCA_937864975.1 uncultured Chloroflexota bacterium
GAATAGCGCGCGTAGAGTGCGGGTGGCACGGCCCTAGCCTCCCTCCCCGCGCCGTAGAATCTCCGCCCGCGCCTCGTCGACTACGGGAATCGACCATTCGGAGTCGCGCCATTCGATTTCTCCTTGCTCAGCGCTATTGTAGTTCAAGCTGGAAAATTGCGCGGGGCGCGCCGGGACAAACAAAAGCGCGGGAGCTTGTGGCTCCCGCGCTGTCTCTCGTGCAGATGTGACCGAAATTTAGACGTCGCGGTCGGAGTTGTAGGTACGCACGCCACCAATGGTGCTTTTGCTCGTGCCCATGGGCGTGCTCGTTCCGGTGCGCGCCATGTCCTGATACGTCTCGCGCTGGGTGCGAATTTCGTCGTGGCTGTAGGGTTCCGCCGTGTGATTGAACTCGTCCCAACCGCCTTCACGCCACATCGTCGCCCGGTAATCGATGTCTACCGGGTTGTGACGATTCATAATGTCCTCAATGCGCGCCGCGTAGCTCTCATCCGCGGTGACGCTGACGAGGTTGCCGCCGCGCCGCAGCCCTTCGGCATAGACGTGCGCTTCCTCTTCCGGCACGCCGAAGTCCACAAGTCCGGCGACGATACCGCCGGTCGCCGCGCCCGCCGCTGCGCCGATACCCGCCATCAGCGCCGCCGCGAAAGGACCCGCCGCCAGCACCGGACCGATGCCCGGAATGAGCGCCACGCCGAGACCGACGAGCGTGCCGACGACCGCGCCAAAGCCCGCGCCTTCGCCCGCGCTCACGTCGTCATCGTCGTAGACGACTTCACCTGTATCCGTCACGTACTTTCCGTATTCGCCCGATGCGTCATTCGCGACGATGCTCATGCTGTCGCGCGAGAAGCCAGCGTCGACTAAATCCTGAACGACGCGCTGTGCCGTTGCGAAATCATCATAGAGTGCGACAATTGTCTTCATGATGCGTGTCCTCCAGCTTCAAGAGAAGCTTAAAACAGAATGTTCGGAAATTACAGACTTAATTATAGTCTACAATCGCTGTGTTTGGTATGAAAAACCGATGAGTATTTCTTAGATACAGGTCTGCGGGCGCTGTCCGCAGGCGAGAACTGAGGGGATATGGGGCAGAACAA
The DNA here is from genome assembly GCA_937864975.1 of uncultured Chloroflexota bacterium. GTDB lineage: Bacteria > Chloroflexota > Anaerolineae > Aggregatilineales > Phototrophicaceae > ZC4RG36. The sequence goes on from CALMDI010000745.1 coordinate 1,104, forward strand.
CCCGCGCGCATCGACCGTGGGCTCGACGATTGAGTTGGAACTGGAAGCGATGGCGAACGGCGGCAGCGCGATGGGCTGGCATGACAACCGTGCTGTGTTCGTGCCGTATACGATTCCGGGCGAGCGGGTCGTCGCGCGGATTGTCGAGGACAGAGGACGCTTCGCGCGCGCTGAAGGCATCACCCTGCTCGACGCCTCCGCCGACCGCGTGTTCCCGCGCTGCCCGCATTTCGGACCGGGCAAGTGCGGGCGCTGCCACTGGCAGCACATCGATTACGCGGCGCAGCTTTTGCTCAAGCAGGACGTGCTGGCGGATCAGCTTGCGCGCATCGCCAAACTGGACGACGCGAACGTGCAGCCCGTTATCCGAAGCCCCGAACAGTGGGGTTACAACTATCACATGACGCTGCTGCCTGCGGGGGAAGGGAGCCTGGGCTTCCCTGCCGCGGACGGGCGCGGCGTCTACCCGATTTCCGAGTGTCACATTCTGCATCCCGACCTACTGGCGCTGTACAGCCAGCTTGACCTCGACTTTCCCGGTTTGCGCCGCCTGAAGCTTCAGCTTGGCAGCGACGGCGAGGCGATGTTGATTCTGTCGCTGGACGCGGACGACCCGCCGGAACTGGCGCTCGATTTGCCCGTCAGCGTCAACGTGCTGCTGGCGGATAACGAGCCGATGAACCTGATCGGCGATACCCATTCGCGCTACACCGTCGGCGGTGTCACCTTTCGCGTGACGGCGGGGAGCGCGTTTCGACCGAACGTGTCGCAGCTTCCGAATCTCGCGGCGGAAGTCGTGCGGCTGCTCGCCCCACGCGACGGCGAGTCGGTGCTCGATCTGTACGCGGGGGTCGGCTTTTTCAGCGCGTTCCTCGCACCGAACGCAGAGCTGGTCACACTGGTCGAGAGTTATCCGCCCGCCGCGACCGACGCCGACGAAAATTTGTCCGCGTTTGAAAACGTCGACGTCGTCGAAGGGTCGGTCGAGGAAGTGCTGGACTCGCTGGAAACGCGCTATGACGCCGCCGTGGTCGATCCGCCCTCGGAAGGCTTGACGGACGCGGTCGCTTCGGGGCTGGCGGGGGCGGGCGTCCGCCGGCTGGTCTACGTCAGCGGAGACGCGGCGGCGCTGGCGCACGACTGCAAGCGGCTGGCGCAGCAGGGTTACCGGCTCGTCGTCGCCCAGCCCATCGACCTCGCGCCGCAGACGTACTACGTCGATACGGTCGCGCTGTTCGAGCGGATTAAAGGCTAAGGTTTTGAGGATTGAGGGTTGAGGGCTGAGTAAAAAGCTCCTGGCAGGGTGCGGATTTTTACTCATTTACGCTTGCGTCGATACAAACATACCTTGATTGCTAGTTCTGACGCGAAACCCCACCCTCTGTCTCCCTCCCCGATTTCGGGGAGGGAGAACCTGGAA
>CALMDI010000746.1 GCA_937864975.1 uncultured Chloroflexota bacterium
CGCTGGACACCGCCGTCGCGCGTCACAGCGCCGACCTCGCGGCGCGCGTCCTGCCCGTGCTGAGCGAGCGGGTCGATGGCGTGGTTCGTGACTGGGTCGATCAACGAGCGCCCGTGGCGGAGCTGCGTCACGCGCTTCAGGCGGGCGTATTGAGCGACGGACAGGCGAAGCTGACCGCGATCACGGAGACGACGCGCCTGATCTGCGCCGGGCAACTGCTGCTGTGGACGGCGACCAGCCGCCCGGCGAAAGCCTGGACGACGGTGGTGGGCAAGCGCTGGGTGGTGCAGGCGGATGACGTCTGCCCGCTGTGCTCGCCGCTCAATGGCACGGTCGTGCCGCTGGACGCCCCATTCGCGGATGGCGTGCAGCATCCCCCGCTGCATCCGCGCTGCCGCTGCTCGTTGGCTCCCGTCTGGGCAGACGAAGCGCTGGCGAAGCCTGCCGAGCAGGAGCCAGAGGATGACCCCTGCGCTCAGTTTCCGGGGTGGTTCACGTTTGAGCATATGGAGGGCGTGCTTTTTTGCATTCACGGATCAGCGGAAACCTTTGCCAATTTCAGTGCGTCAAACCCGCTGATGAATCCCCTGATTGCCCCGTTGGACGATTTAAGCGCCTGGTGGGAAAGTCTCTCTAACCTGGAACGAGGCGTCGAAGAAGCGCTGGCGACAACAGCCGATGAACGTGAGGATGCTCGATTTCAGAATAGTCTATCGCTGCAACGGGTTATCGCTTGGTTTGATGAGCCGATGAATCGCGCAAGGATTGAACGTCAAGCCGACTTGTTTGATATTGATCCTGCTTTACTAGCGGGGATTTTAGCCTCGGAGATGGTCTACGATTATGACAGCACTGATCAGTTCACCGACTCGCTCATCGGGTCCTATGCCGGTGTGGAGCGTGCCTTAAGCGAATTATTTTTTACCTTGGACGACGCAGTGCGCGAGGCATTTGAGGCGATGCTTGAAGGCGTCGGACCGGTTGGCGGCGGTGCGACTGGCTACGCGAATGTCCATGTTGCCCCTGCGCTTGTGCCCGCCTACGAGTACCTGCTCACGCTTTATCCGCTGGAGGAGCATCCCTGGTATTTGAATCCCGGCGCACCCGATCTGGAAAATCCAAGTTATATTGAGCTAAGTGAATACATGCTGACGCCGACTGGGAACATGGCAGCGGCGGCAATGGTGGCGCGATGGCTGCAGGACCAATATGTTGGGGATCCGACCGTCACGGGACATGATCCCAACAACCTGACCGCTGAAGATATGGCGGTCATCTGGGGCGCTTTCCGCGCTGGGATTGATAACTACGGGGAAAACAACCGGCGGACAGATCGGGAAGAAAACCTCCTCCGTTATCAGAACTGGTTAGCAAATAACAACAACGTCCCCGGCTCTAACGGACAACTTGCGCTACCTGTGATGGAATATATGTTGGATATATTTGGTGACAACTAAAGATGGTTGGATTACGTTTCCATGAATAAATCACCCAACGTAAAATCGGGCCGAAGACCATTTATCCTAATTGGTTTAACGCTACTTTTCATAGTCATTATTTGCGGCGGTCCAATTGCTTGGCTGTATGAGGACGAAATAAATAGTGGGATCACTTCATGGCTCCGCTCTTTCGACCTTCCCAAAGCAGAAAGAGACTTTAATCAATTGTATCAAGATTTATCGATACCTAGTGAGGATGTACTTCTATCTGAAGAGATCTCTCTACCTGAGACAAATATAAGTCGTTTTCAGGCTGACTGCATTTTCGGTGGAATAACACGGTTTGTCGGCACAAATCGGCCTTATGATCGGATTCTACAGGACTTTAAAGCCTACTTCGCCTCGCTGACGTGGCAGCGGACTGATACTGTTATCGGCTATGATGGCATCCCGCGCGGCGTTTTCGAATCTGAAATAGCAAGTATACATGTAGACTATGTTGACTTTGAGAATAACGAATATGAGAACTTTATTGATTGGGAACAAATTGAATGGGAACCTTACGAAACGGTTTATTATTTCAACGTTCTCTTTGCTGACCCATCTTTAGCAAAATGTCAAGGGGGATAGAGATTACCAATGATGAGGTGAGTATAACCCCCTGTTCATTATCTGAGTCGAGAGGAATTCAGCGCCCCAAACAGCTCATCATTCCGGCTCGTTCAACACACCGCGTTCCCAAAATCCTTACCCCTGCCAACATCAAAGATACGTTATCTGAGCTTAAAGCTATAACGACGGCTTGCGCCTGGGGATGCGGCTGGGAAGCGAGGCGTTTCCAATGCCTGTCCCCGATCTGAACGCAGCGCTGGACACCGCCGTCGCGCGTCACAGCGCCGACCTCACAGCGCGCGTCCTGCCCGCGCCGAGCGAGCGGGTCGATGGCGTGGTTCGTGAC
>CALMDI010000747.1 GCA_937864975.1 uncultured Chloroflexota bacterium
AATCCCGACGACCGCCCCGACGATCACCAGCGCGCGCGCCGACACGAGGCGCGTTAGCCACGACGATTGCATCAGCCGAAGCAGCGCGAACACGCCGAGCGCGCTCAGCAGCGAAAGAAACCCGCCTCGCGAAAACGTCAGCAGCAGGACGACAAGGAGCGCGCCCACCAGCGCCCAGAGGACAGGTCGATACGGGCGGCGCGCGGTCAGCGCCCAGGCGGCGATCAGCGTCACCAGCGGCGCGACGTAACCTGCCAGCAGCGTGCTCACGTTCATCGCCAGCGCTGCGCGCGGCACAACGGGCGGTCGCCAGATGCCTACCTCGACCCAGCCTACGCTCGTATCGGGGACGATACCCAAACCGAAATACCACGACGCAAGCTCGATTCCGGTCAGCAGCACCACCAGCGCCGCGGCGAAAAATTGCGCTTCCATGACCATTCGCTGGCGTCCGCGCTGAATGAGGTCGACCAGCGCGAAGAACATCAGCACGTGCGTCAGCGGGAACCACAGATGCTCGAATGCCATGCGTGGGTCGTCGCTGAGCGCCGCCGACGCGAGCCACACGCCGACCGCCGCGTACAGCGGAGGGTTGAGCGGGGTACGCGGCAAGCCTTGACCGCGCCGGATTCGCGCGATCAGCCAGAGCGCGAGCACGACGGTGATGACGACGTGGTGCACGACGCGCACCGGCAAAAACAGCGTGTAATAGGCGCTGCCGCCCAGAAACATGAGGTAAACCGCGAGGAGGACGAGCATCAAACGGCGCGCGCGCATAAAGCTGCCTCGGTAACGAAGACCTATCTACGTCGCATCATAGCACCGGACGCGGCTTTCCAACATAAACGGCGGAACCCGTCTCCGCGCACGGAATCCTGTTATACTTTGCGCCGCGCAACCGGGGAATGATAATGCTGCGAACAGGAGTCTGGATCGTCACGGCATGGATGCTCGCGGCGTGTGGCGCGTTCGCGCCGCCCGATACGTCAGGAACGCTGGGCGCGCAGAATGCGGGCTATCTTGCCGAGGCGACGGCGATTTATCAGACGCTTCAGGCGCAGCGAGCGATGATCGCCGGAACGTCGGTCGCGGCGGAAACGTTCGTGATGGAGCACAACAGCATCAACAGTCAATTGCTGGCGACTGTCAGCGCGGGGGAGCCGCCGACGCGCCAGGTGATTGTCGTTAACCCCAACGTCACCTTCAACGCCCCGATTCCAACCCTGATCGGTGGCAGCGTTCCTTCAGATAGCGGTACTCCGCCCGCGGTTCCCCTCCCGGAAGCTCAGGGCGCGCAGTTTGCCGACACCGTGACGACAAGCCGCATCCGCGAATCGGATGGGTGCGCCGAGGGTTCACAAAATACGTTCAGCGCGAATGACGAGCAGATTTACGTCGTCACCCGCGCGGCGCAGGTGAGCAGTGGGACGCAGATCGACGTCGAGTGGTTGTTTGAAGGGCAGGTGGTGGATACGGCGAGTTATACGCTGCTCCGCGATGAAACAAACTTCTGTATCTGGTTTTACCTGGACAGCTTTTCGCCGGGGAGCTGGTCGGTGCAGCTTTTGGCAAACGGCACGCCGATTGCGCCCGCACTCGCGTTTACGGTTTCCGCCGCGGCAGACGGAGCGTAATGTTTGGTTTTGGGTAGAAGCACAGGCACATGCTCCTTAGTACAATAATCTGGGCGGGATGAGCGACCGGGTACGTGTTAGCACATGCTTGCACCCCGCGTGCTGAGTGTAGCGGACGCGCCAAGCCCACCCCGCCCCTCCCACTTGCCCAAAGTGCCAGCGCCCGGCTCGTCCGGCGTGCGAAAGGAGCGTGCGAACCGTGAACACACGTCATGCCACCGTCGGTATCGACGTCGGCAAGGGGGGCATCGTCGTCGCTTTCCCGCCCGACCACGCCAAGCTGCCGCCCCGCCAGTGGACCACCGTCACCCTCAGCTATGATGACCCCGCGTGGTGGCATCACCTCCTCGCGCTGCTGGAGCCTGCCGCCGTCATCGCCGCCGAGCCGACCGGCCATCACCTCCGCGCCCCGGTCGCCGCCATCATTCACCAGCAGCACCCCGCAGCGCAGGTGTGGCAGATCGACCACAAACAGACCGAGCGCTACCGCGAAAGCTACGTCAGCAGCGCCAAAAACGACCGCCTCGATGCCATCGCCCTCTGCCTGCTCGCCCGCGACATCGCCGCCGGGCAGCCGCCCCGCAACGTGCGCCCCTACGACCACACCCACGAAAGCGCCGTGCAGCGGCTGCGGATGGTTGTCAACATCCACGCCCGGCTCACGAAAGAGCGCACCCGCACCCTCAACCGCCTCAACGTCCTTGCCCATTCTCTCTGGCCCGGGCTCCCCAAGTCCGACACGTGGCTTCGCGCTGCAAAGCATGGAGCCATCAGCCCCGCGCAGGTCAAAGCCCTCGCCGCCCAGAACCCGCCCCACGAAGCCTACGCACGCGGACATGCCCGGTCTCCGCTCATCAAGCTTGCAGCCAACCTGCCCGACATCGACGGCGATCCAGCCATCATTCATTCCACCCAGGAACACATCGCTCACCTCGACATGCTCAAGCTCCAGATCGAGACCAACCTCGCCACCATCGCTGATCTGATCGAGCATCCCCCCTTTGCCCTCGTTACCAGCCGCTGGCGCACCCTTCCCGCCAGCAGCGACATCTACATCGCCGCCATCCACGTCGCCACCTATGGGCGCGCTCTCGAATTCGACAAGGACGAGTTCCGCGCCGCGCTGGGCGTCACCCCAAAGACCAGCATCAGCGGCGATATCGACCGCACGTATGCCGCCCGCAAGGGCTTCCGGCCCGCCCGCGCTGCCGTCCACATGTGGGCAGTTGCCCTTACCAGCCCAACAGTCGCCGCAAACGCCGTCCGCGCCTACTATCAGGCAAAAGAGCGCACCTTCCCCGCCGCCCGCAACAAACTGGCGCGCGTCCTCTGGGGCGTCGCCCGCGACCCCTCCCTTCCGTGAAGCCCGGCGCAGATCGCGCCGCTAGATCGAGGAGAATCCCCCATGCCCACCCGAAAGCACTTCCAGTCCCTCCGCGCCATCACCCCCAGCATTCTCGCCAGCCAGGTCGAGCCACAGGTCGATGCCGCCCTCGATCAGCTGCTGGCAGGCGATCTGGAATCCCACGTCGCCAGCGCCCGGCTGCACACGCTGGTACTCAAAGCCATGTTCATCCTGCAGGACATCGGCATCAGCATCGGCGAGCAGCGCGCCCAGGACGACGCCAGCACCCCGCGGCGGCAATGACAGGGCAGGGCGCCAAAAGAGGAACAGGCACAGGCGAAAATGGGGGTCATGAAAACCACCAGGCAGACGACCGCCGTTGGCGGGGGGCATTTTCGCCTGTGCCTGTTCAGGCTGCGCTTCCGCCGGGCGGCAGTGCCCCCCGCACCCCCCGCCGCCCGGCGGCGCGGCGGCTTGGCTCGTCCCTCGCCTGCTGCCTTGACGCTCCGCCAGCGGTAAGGCGGCTGACGCCGCCAAGTCCATTGATATAAGCCCGTGCCCGATCTGCCGCCAGCCCGACCGCCGATCAAAACCGCCAGGGGTCACGCCGTGGGTCGATAGCCTTCGCAGCGCCGCCGCGCGGCGGTTATAGCCGCCGCTCTTCGCCGCGCAAGGTCGCTGCGCTCCCTGCTCCGCTTCGCTTCGCCCCTGCGGGTGCGCGGCTCGGCGTGCGGCGGCAGCCGCGGACGTGTCGGCGGCGCAGCTTCGGCGTCGCGGCGTGGGTGCCTTTTCAGGCGGAGGTGCAGCATGGTGCGTTGGCGGGTGTTCCGGTGGTCGGTCTTTGGGCTGGCAGGCGTGCCGGTGGCGTGGTCGCCGTCCGCGCTGCGGCGCTGGGGCGCGTCGCGCGGCGGGTCGCGCTGGCGCGGGTAGGTCGGTGTGCCGGGCGTCCTTCGGGGCGTCCGGCTTTTTTTTGCGCCCGCAAAAAACACCCCCATCGTCGATGTAATCCCCGCACGAGGCACTTTAGCGCCGGAACCTGCGCGGCGAGCGCAGCGAGCAGGCGCAGGTCAGCGGCGGCGGTTTTCGTCGCAGCAAAAAAAACCCGGCAGATGAACGGCGCGGCTACGCCGCTGGTTCACCCGCCGGGCAACTTTAATAGCCTCGCTACTATCCACGCGCTTCCCGTGAATTGCGCCAGCGTGCGCCAGCCTGTCTCGCTCACTGAGGGAAGAAGGTGCACACACCGGCGCCATGCCGCGCCATTACCCCTGTTTCTCCACCGGTGGGCGCTTCAGCAGCCGCAGGGCGCGAGCCTGCCCCATCTCCCGCTCGATCACCCCGCGCGCCTCCAGCAGATCCAGATACCGAACCACATTGCCGTGGCTGGTGAAGCAGGCTTGGGCAATCTGGCGCAGGCTGGGAGCGTAGCCGTGCTCGTCGATGAACACCGCAATAAAACGCCACACCCCCAGCATCATCGCCTCGGTGGCTTGCCGCACGGACAGACGCTTGGACACGCCGCAATCTCCCGTAATAGAACACCCGTTCCAGTGTACGGCAGGCTTGGCGCGGCGCAGCTTATGAAGAACGTAAAGAATTTGTGAAGGTCGTAGAAAATGCTTTCCCCAAAGTGCTACACTACCAGTCTTGCGCTCTCGGCAGGTGCCGTGTGAAGCACACACCGCTCGTCCTGATCTTCGTTTTGCTGTTCATTTTCGCGGCGACACAGGCTGCCGCTCAGTCGACCGTCGAACCGGCGGCAGGCGTCAGCGCGGTGGCGGCGGATAGTATTTTCGTGCGCGCCGGACCCGGTCTGGCGCATACGCCCATCGGACGGCTGGAGCAGGGGGATATCGTCAACCCGGTCAGCCGCAATGACAATGGCGACTGGATCATGATCCGCTACAACAGCGGCTTCGGCTGGATTCGCCGCGATCTCGCCCTCTGGGCAGTCGACGTCGCGTCGCTGCCTGTCTTAACCGATGACGACCTCACGCCGACACCGGAGCCGGGTGCGGAGACTCCCGTGCGGCTGGCGCCGACCGGAACGCCGGAGGGCAACTGGGTCGACGTGGAAGGCGTGGGCGCGTTCCACCAACTTCCGCAACTCCGCCCGGTTCTCCTGTTTCAGGTGGCTTCGGAACTCCCCATCCTGCGACTCGCGCATCACCGCGCTCGCCAACGATGATGCGTTGCGCGATGCGACGCGATCGCGCCTGCGCGAGCATTCGCGGGCCTTCACTAGCGATCGGTTTTGCGAACAACTACGTGAGCTGACGAAAGACTGGTCGAGTGTCATCGCCGCTTCATCGAAGCCGTCGAGAACGGGCCGTCCGTGCGCGCTTATGTCCTGCGCCACAAGCGCCGGCAGGCGCTTCGCGCCGGACGATTCGCGCTGGGCGACGCTTGTCGGTCTGAAGCGAGCCGGCAGCCATCTCTTCACCCGCTACGCGCTGGAGGGGATGACCT
>CALMDI010000748.1 GCA_937864975.1 uncultured Chloroflexota bacterium
TTTGTGCTCACCATTCTGGTGTTGTGCCCCGCCGCGTTGTGCGCGCTGCCGCTCGCGCTGGTATTTCTGGTCGCCGCGCTCATGATGAACCGCGCCTACGGCTGGTCATCCATTAAGCTCGCCAGTCTGGCGTTCGCGTCGGACAAGGTGAATGCACGCATCGACCGGACGATGGACAGTCTGGCGCGCCGCGCGATCACGTTTGGCGTATGGGTGGCTCCGCTGGAAAAGAAAGTCTTCAGCGTCTTTGATCGACCGCAGACCCCGGTGTTGCGAGAGGGAACTCATGAGTCTACTTCAGCGAAACGTCCAAAATAAAGAAGAGCCGAAAGACTGGAAGAACAAGGTCTACGCGACCGGCGCTGCCGTCGGCGCGGTGCTCGGCTTGCTGTCTGCCTACATGTACGGGCGCGCCGCCGAGGAAGACGTCTCGCGGCTTGGCAAGGCGCAGCGCATCTCGACCGGCGAAGTGCTCGGCTTGGGCTTGGCGCTGCTCGCCGTGATTCGGCAGATTACCGAGCTTGCCAAAGGTCCCGAACGCCCGAAGAAAAAGTAATGGAGAAATCATCATGTGTGGGCGCTTTACCCTCACGGCGAACCCGCAGGTGGTGCGCGACGTGTTTAGCCTGACGACCGTCCCGGAAGGGATCGAGCCGCGCTACAACGTCGCGCCCACGCAGCCCGTCGCCGTCATCACGAACGAAGACCCCACGGCGCTGACGTTTCATCGCTGGGGATTGGTGCCCTCGTGGGCAAAAGACCTCAGCATCGGCAACAAGCTCATCAATGCCCGCGCCGAAACCGCGCACGAGAAACCCGCGTTCCGCGCCGCCTTCAAGCGCCGCCGCTGCCTGATTCCGTCCAGCGGCTTCTACGAGTGGAAGCAGACCGACGGCAGCAAGGAGCCACATTTCATCCATCTGCGCGACGAGCCGGTGTTCGCGTTCGCCGGGTTGTGGGAAGTCTGGCACAGCCCTGAAGGCGACCAGATGCGTACCTGCACGATCCTGACCACCGAGGCGAATTCGCTCGTCAAGTCGCTGCATACGCGGATGCCGGTCATTTTGAAACCGGAAGATTTCGATGCGTGGCTCGAACCGGACGAGGTTCCCGCGGAAGCGCTTCTCCCGCTGATGGCATCCTACGACGCCGACGAAATGGCGGAATACGAAGTGTCGAAGCTGGTCAACCGTCCCTCCTATGACACCCCCGAACTCATCGAGCCGGTGGCGAGCTAGGAATACATCCGCGGCCTCATCAAAAGGGCTTGGCATCGCCAAGCCCCTGTTGCTCTGTCCCTCTGTTGCTCTGCGTTAAGTTTTTGCTTGTATCTTTCGCTAAAAGCTGACCGCTATTCGCTGACAGCTATTCCCCCTTTATTCGCTTCTCGATCATCTCTTTGAAATGATCGGTGCCGGGCTTGAGAAGGACTTCGCGGCTGCGCGCGCCCGGCTTTTGCTCCCCTACGATGCCCAGCTCTGCCAGCAAGTCGACAATCCGCGCGGCGCGTGGGTAGCCAAGCCCAAGCCGCCGCTGGATAAGCGACGCCGACGCTTCGCCCGCTTCGACCACGAGCGCGATGGCTTGTTCGAGCATCGGATCGGTCTCGGAGAGGAATTCGCGGCGCGTGAGCGCGCGCTCCCACGGACCGATGCCCACGTCCTCGCTCTTGCCGAGCGCGATCTGTTCCTCATGCCATGCTTTCCAGTAATCGACCACCGCGCGCACCTCATCGTCCGAGACGAAGCAACCCTGCACGCGCCGCGGACCGGAGGCGTCCGACGCCAGGAACAGCATGTCGCCTCTGCCCATCAGCGTTTCCGCCCCGACCGTATCGAGGATCACTCGCGAGTCGATGCCCGACGCGACCGCGAACGACATGCGCGCCGGGAAGTTCGCCTTGATTAAGCCCGTGATGACGTCCACGCTCGGTCGCTGCGTGGCGACGATCAGGTGCATCCCGACGGCGCGAGCCATCTGCGCGAGGCGCGTGATCATTTTCTCGGTCTCGTCGGGGCGCGTCATCATCAGGTCGCCAATCTCGTCGATCAGGATGACAATGTACGGCAGCCCGTCTTCCTTGCGCCGCCGCCCAAGCCGCGAGTTGTACGTGTCGATGTTGCGCGCCTGCGCCTCTTCGAGCACGCGATAACGCCTGTCCATCTCGCGCGTGCACCAGCGCAGAACGCCGATAATCCGGTCGATATCCGTTTCGACCGGACCCACCAGGTGGGGCAGCCCATTGAAGCGGCTGAGTTCCACCATCTTCGGGTCGAGCATGACCATTTTCACGGCGTCGGGCGTGTTCGT
>CALMDI010000749.1 GCA_937864975.1 uncultured Chloroflexota bacterium
TTGCGGACGATCTGCCGGGGACGCGGAAGTGGTTCACGCCCGACGAGACAATCGTGACATACCAATCGTCGGACGACCTGCGCGCGAAGGTGGCGCACTATCTGGCAAACGAGCCGGAACGGGCTGCGCTTGCCGCCCGCGCGCGCCAGCACGTCTACGCGCATCATACCTATGACCAGCGGGTGGCACGGCTCGAAGCGCTGCTCGCGGAAGCGACGTCCTGACGCACGGACGCCGCCCCCCGGCGCGTCAGGGTCGGATCGGTTCGCGGATGTCGGTCGGTTCGGACTCGTGGCGGTAGACGGTCGCCGTGGTGTTCAACGGGTCCTCGCTCCGCTGGATGTACGACACGATCAACTCCGCCAGCAGACCGAGCGTGGTCAACTGCACGCCCACCAGCAGCAGCAGCATACCCAGCGTGAGCAGGGGACGGTCGCCAATCGGGCGCGCGCCGTTCAGCCATTCGACCGTGAGATAGACGTTGATGAGCAGCCCAGCGAGGAAGAGAATCAAGCCCATGCCGCCAAAAATGTGCAGCGGGCGGCGTCCATACTGATTCAGAAAAACGACCGTCAGCAGGTCAAGCCCGCCGCGCAGGAAGCGACCGGGTCCATACTTCGAGCGTCCGTACCGGCGTGAATGGTGGACGACAGGAATTTCGGCGACTCGGAACCCGGCGTAATGCGCCAGAATCGGGATATAGCGGTGCAGGTCACCATAAATCCGCAGCCGCCGCACCGCCATTGCGCGGTAGGCTTTGTAGCCGCTGTTCATGTCCTTCAGCTTGACGCCGGTGATGAGCGAGGTCGTCCGGTTCGCGATCCACGAGGGCAGGCGTTTCGAAAGCGGGTCTTGCCGCGTCCGCTTCCAGCCAGAGACGACATCGTAGCCTTCGGCGATTTTGGCGAGGAACTGCGGAATTTCCGACGGCTCGTCTTGCAGGTCGGCGTCCATCGTGATGATGATGCGCCCGCGCGCCAGCGCAAATCCGACATTCAACGCCTGCGCCTTGCCGAAGTTACGCCGCTGCACCGCCACCACAACCCGCGGATCGCCCATCTGAAGCTCGCGCAAGACGTCCGTCGAGCCGTCGGTGCTGCCGTCGTCGACATAGACGACCTCCCAATCCAGGTCGAGCGCGGAGATCACGTCCGACAGCTTTTGCTGGAGGATGGGCAGGCTTTCGACCTCGTTGTAGACCGGAATGATGATGGAAAGACTGAGGGGATAGGCGTCCATGATCGTGGCAGATACCGGCACGGCTCGACGTCTCCGGTCAGGCTAAGCTTCGGTTGATCGCCCGATGCGAGCAGGTGGCAAGGGTAGGGGAACTGTACCACCAATCCGAAGTGAAACAAAATCCACGCTGTCCGTTGATCGCCCGCTGGCGCTGTCGTATAGTTACCCCGGTTTGTGTGAACAGGCAGAAGCGATGACACAGGACAATGGCTCGCGCTACGAAAGCACGCGCCGGGCGTGGGAACAAATCTGGGATCACGCGTCAGTGGAGACGGAGCTGGAAACCACGCGCTATCCTCGCGCGATGGCGACGATTCGCGCCTACAGCGTGTATCTGCCCGACGATGGCGTGATTCTGGAAGCGGGCAGCGGCTTGAGCGCCGTAC
>CALMDI010000750.1 GCA_937864975.1 uncultured Chloroflexota bacterium
CGCGCGGTTGACGATTTACATGCGCTGGTTCTGGCACAGTGCCGGATTCAGGGGCGGCGGCATTATCCCTACGCCATCACGCGCGCCGACGAGCTGGCTTACGTGAGCCAGATCGAGAAGCAGCAGTTGAACGAGATGATCGGCGTCGAGCTGCGCCGCAACCACGTCGAGGGCGAGGCGTCGGACAAGCTGCAAACGAAGGGGCTGGCGCGAGCCTCGAAACGCCAGCACCGGATCGGGAGCCGGTAGGGTATGGATGGAACGAGTTCTATCGTCGGGCGCATCCTGCGCGCCAGCACCACCGGGTTCGACTGTGGGACGCGCAGCAACCGGATTGACGACAATCACAACTTCGGCGCGTTTGTGAAGGTGCCCATCAGTGACTCGCAGGATGCCTGCGCGATTGGCTTGATCTACGCGATCCGCATTGACGACGACCCGCTGGCGCGCGAGCTGGTGATGGCGGCGAACGTCGACAATTCGACGCTGCTCGACCAGCGCGACAACCGGATGGTGCCCGTCGAAGTCTGCGTGATTAACGTGGGTTACTGCTACAACGGCGCGATGTTTCACAGCCTGCCGCCGCGCCCGCCGCTCAGCCTGTCGGAAGTCATGCTGTGCGACGCGGGCGAGGTGTATGACTTCACGCAGCGCTGCGATTACTTTCGGCTCGTGCTGAGCGCGTCTGAAGTACCGTGCGACGAACTGATCGCCGCCGCGCTGCGTTATGCTTCGTATGCCTATCCTGACGCCGAGCGCTATGATTTTCTCGTCAAGTGCGGGCGGCAGTTGGCGAATCTGCTGGCGAACGACCTCAAGCGCCTCTCCCACGTGCTGACACTGATTCGACCAGAGATGTAAATACTCTCGGTCGGAGGCTAACTTTATGCGTCTGCAAGAGGCAGGTATCTTAATCGGCTATGTTCTTAGTTGCCTTGTAATTAGTTTCTCGCCCATAGATGCCCAAGACGATCCAATCCTGACTGAGAATCTCGCCGTAATTACCCCAGACAATGTGAATGACTTAACCGAGTTATTTCGATTGGAGACAGTGCAACGACCTGATCGACTCGAAGTGTCTCATGATGGCACGCTCCTTGCGGCAGGATTTGAGGACGGCACACTTGGTGTTTGGGAGCTACCAACAATGGATGCGCGTTTCGTACAACGCGAGCATACCGACTATGTGTTTGCCTTGGCGTTTAGTCCAGATGACACAACGCTTTACTCCGGTGGATGGGACGGGATGGTGAAGCAATGGAACGTTTTGACAGGAGAGGAACGAACTGTAATCCAAATGTCTAGACGAGTCTGGGATATCACTCTGAGTCAGGACGGCGATCTCTTAGGTGTCGCTGCTGGTGGAGGCGAAAAAGCACTTCAAATATGGAATACGCAAACCTGGTTAGTGGACAGAATTGTTTCCGAGGATGTCCAATTCCGGAATTGGACAGTATGTATCGAATTCAGCCCCGATGAGCGTCTCGTAGCGACTTGCGATTCTCAAGGTGTCCAAGTCATAGATAGTACTACGAATAAAATGAATTACATTGTTTTAGCGCGTTACGACGGCGATACATATAGGGGAACCAGTTCGGCAAGTCATGCCATTTTCAGCCCCGACGGAACACTGCTGGCGATTGGCATTGATGGTGGCGGCATGTGGTTGTGGGATTTAGTTTCCAACTCGGAAATTGTGGCTGAAAATCTCACGGAGGCACCTAACATGTTTTCACTTGAATTCAGCCCTTCAGGCAGTCTTTTGGCTGGCTCTGAAACCACGAATTACCAAACTAAAGAGTACGTTGCACTCTGGTTTTTCAATGTAGACACGAGCAACGAGCTTGGGTTAATCCCCGCTCACCGAGGTTATATCAATGACGTGGATTTCAGTCCTGACGGAAAACTACTCATCTCAGCCGGACGCGACAGGACGATCCGGTTCTGGGGCGTAACCCAATGAAACCAAAGCGTCATAGCAACGGTGCAAATGGTCCTTATGTTCGGTACGATTACAAGCACCTCACTATAATGATGCTTGCTGAAGACATGCCAATAATTCACAGGACGAGATATTGATGGCTTCGACAAACGGCGTCGAAAATTTAGAGACGTGGTTCCCGCGCGACGGCAAGCTCAGCGCGGAGAATGGCACGCGGCTCGGCGTCGTGGTTGGGGGCTCGCTCAGCAAAGGGCTGGTTGTTAAGCTCGACCCGCACCAGCCAATTGAAGACCTCGCCGTCGGGCGGTATGTCGTCGTCCACGGCGACATGAAGAAATTTTTCTGCATGATCACAGACATCGCGCTCGACAGCCCCAACCCGTCGATTCAGAGCGACCCGCCCGAAATCGCCAACGATCCGTTCCTGCGCGCCGTGTACGTCGGTACCGCCGCCTATGGCAAAATTCACGCCGCCCTGATGCTGGCGATTGACGAGGACGATAACGAGCCGCGCCCGGTCAAGACCATCCCCGGTCACTTCATGCAGGTCTTCAACGCGACGACGGAAGACGTGAACGCGGTTTTCGGCGTCGAGGACGGCAGCCACTTCAACGTGGGCGCGCCGCTGGAACTGCCCGACACGCAGATCAACCTCGACCTGAAGCGGCTGGTCGAACGTTCGGTCGGCGTCTTCGGCAAGAGCGGCACGGGCAAGAGCTTCCTGACGCGCGTCCTGCTCGCCGGGATCATCGCGCGCCAGCAAGCCGTCAACCTGATCTTCGACATGCACAACGATTACGGATGGGAAGTCCAGAACGAGGGCAAAGCGCGCGCCAAAGGGCTGAACCAGTTGTTTCCGTCGAAAGTCAGCATCGTCACGCTCGACGCCGAATCGTCACGCCGCCGCAACGCGCGCTATGACTTCGAGGTCAAGATCGGCTACACCGAGATCGAGCCGGAAGACATCGCCATGCTGCGCGAGACGATGAGCCTGTCCGATGCAATGATCGACGCCTCCTACACCTTACGCAAACACTGGGGTAAAGGCTGGATACACAAGCTCATCCACGCCACCGCCGCCGATATGGACGAGATCGAAGCCGCCACGCCGCAGCGCGCGGGCACGCTCGCCGCGCTCCAGCGGCGCGTGCAGCGCTTCGAGCGCTGGGATTTCCTCATCCCCGAAGCGGCGGGCGACACGGTGCAGCAGATCATCAACATCCTCGAAAACAACCGCAGCGTTGTGCTGGAATTCGGGCGCTACGGCAACTCGCTCGAAGCGTACATCCTCGTTGCGAACTACCTCACGCGGCGCATCCACGAGATGTACGTCGAGCGGGTCGAGAAGGCGATGGGCGACCCGGCGATGGAACCGCCGCAACTGGTGATTACGATTGAGGAAGCGCACAAATTCCTCGACCCGCACATCGCCAGCCAGACGATTTTCGGCATCATCGCTCGCGAGCTGCGTAAGTACAAAGTCACGCTGCTGATTGTCGATCAGCGTCCAAGCGGCATCGACGAGGAAGTGATGAGTCAGATCGGCACGCGCGTTACGGCGCTGCTGGACAACGAGCGCGACATCAACGCGGTGCTGACGGGCATCAGCGGCGCGGGCGGCTTGCGCGAAGTGCTGGCGCGGCTCGACACGAAGCAGCAGGCGATCATCATGGGTCATGCCGTGCCCATGCCGGTCGTCGTCAAAACGCGCGACTACAACGACGACTTCTATAAGTCGGTCATGGATGGCAATCTCAAGAGCGAAGCGGTCAGCACGGTCCGCAGCCGCCTGGGCAACAGCGGCGACCGGCGAATACGGTGAACAATACAAAAACTTAACGCAGAGAGACAGAGGAACAGAGACACAGAGAAATTTATAGTAAAAAAATCTCTGTTCCTCTGTCCCTCTGTTGCTCTATGTTAGTTCTTTTTCTTTTTGTTTAGCAATGGACAGCGTGTGACGACCACCGAATTATTCGACTTTGAGGAATTCCCCGTCCTCGAAACGGAGCGGCTGATTTTGCGCGAGATGACGCTCGAAGATGCCGCCGCGGTACTGCGGATTCGCGGCGATTACGAGGTCACGCGCTATAACGGCGGCGCGCCCTACACGCGGCTCGATCAGGCAGTAGCGTTGATCGAAGGCATCGCCAATGCCTATCAGGACAAGCGCTCCGTTCGCTGGGGGATTACCCTGAAGGGGGAGGACACGGTCGTCGGCATGTGCGGCTACAACTACTGGATTCGACAGGACTATCGCGGCTCCATCGGCTACGATCTGGCGCGCGCCTACTGGGGGCAGGGCATCATGCCCGAAGCGATCCGCGCGATTATCCAGTTTGGCTTCGAGCCCATGCCA
>CALMDI010000751.1 GCA_937864975.1 uncultured Chloroflexota bacterium
CGCGTGACAGGAAACAGTCGACGCGACGGAGGAAAATGGCTTCGTTGACAGGCTCGGTCACGACATCATCCGCGCCCGCCGTGAAGGCGCGGTCGACGGCGTCATCGTGGGCGAGCATGAGAATGGGGATTGCGGACGCCGCGCCCGCTTTCAGGTCGGCGCACACTGCAAACGGGTCGGCGTCGGATAGGGCAGTGTCGAGGATAACCAGGCGTGGCTGCCGGGCGCGTATCGTCTCGGCGCTCTGCGCCGCGCTCGCCGGCTCATCGACCGAGCAGCCGTGCGTCTGAAGTCGCGCCGCCAGATGCTGCGCGCGTTCCCCCGTGCTGACGACCACGACTCGCGCCATGTCTGCCGCGCTGCTCATCCACAATGCTTTCGATAATCGTTCTCAACGATGCGTTTCTGCAATCTTAATTATCAGGCAAAAGAAATGCGCCCACAAGGAGGGCGCATTAAGATTGCAGGTGAAAAACGTAAAATTTACAGTTTTCGTTAACCGTGACGACGCATGAACCGCTGCATTCGCTCCAGAGCGATTTCGATGTTCTCGTCGCTGTTGGTGTAGCTGGCGCGGACGAACCCGGTTCCGCTGTTCCCGAAGGCGCTGCCAGGGATCACGGCGACCCCCTCTTCCTGCAGCAGTGTGTCGCAAAAGGCTTCGTCCGTCATGCCGGTCGCGGCAACACTCGGAAAGGTGTAAAACGCGCCGCGCGGCTCGAAGCAGGTCAGCCCCAGCGCGTTCAAGCCGCCCACCAGCAGGCGGCGGCGGCGATCATATGCCGCGCACATCGCCCGCACGTCGTCTTCGCCGTGCAGCAGCGCTTCGATGGCGGCGGTCTGCCCCATCGTGGGCGCGGACATGATGAGATATTGATGCAGCTTACGCATCGCTTCCATGAGGGCGCACGGCGCGGTCACATAGCCAATGCGCCAGCCGGTCATGGCGAAGGACTTGCTGACCCCGCTGAGCAGGATGGTTCGGTCATACATGCCTGGCAGCGTAGCGAAACAGATGTGCTCGATGCCATACACGAGGCGCTCGTAAATCTCGTCCGAGATCACCAGCAGGTCGTGCTTTTGCGCGACGGCGGCAATTTCCAGCAGGCGCTCGCGTGACAGCACCGCGCCTGTGGGGTTGTTGGGATAGCTGACGAGGATGGCTTTGGTGCGCGGCGTGACCGCCGCTTCGAGCGCCGCGCCCGTTACCTGAAACTCGTGTTCGACGCAGGTATCGACGCGCACGGGCACGCCGCCCGCCATTTCGACCGCCGCCGTGTTGGCGACGAAGCAGGGTTCGACCACCAGCACTTCGTCGCCGGGGTCGAGAATCGCCTTGAGCGCGAGAAATAAGCCTTCGCTGACGCCGACGGTGACGAGTACCTGATCTTTCGGGTCGTAGTACAAACCGTACAAACGCTGAATGTATGCCGAGATTGCCTGACGCAGCTCGATCATCCCCGAATTCGAGGTGTAAGCGGTCTGACCCAGGCGCAGGCTTTCGACGCTTTTGTCGACGATGTGTTCGGGCGTGACGAAATTTGGCTCGCCAATGCCGAGGGTGACGACGTTGTCCATTGTCGCGGCGATGTCAAAATAACGGCGGATGCCGGAAGGGCGCAGGTTGTCGACACTTTTCGAGACGTAATTCCGCATGATCTGAGCTTTCTGACACACGATAGGCGCGCGTGACGCCTGTTCCAGCCAACCCTTCTGATTATCTAGCGAGTCGGCTTACGCCCATAGACCAGCGCTCACCAAATTCTCTGTGACTATTGGCACAATCTGTACGAAACCGAGTCGGGCGCTCAGGGGAAACGTTCCTCAGATGTGTGCGAAGATGCGAGCCAGCCAACGTTGCCGACCAGACGCAAAGGGTGTGGGGAAGGAGCGACGAGACGCTTTGGCGATGACGTAAAACGGGCGGACCCGTGTGTCCGCCCCTACCAGTAAAAACCCACTCCTATAGACACTTCCCGAAGTGGCTTGCCGTATCGCTGCCACGACCGCCGTGATAGAATAATTGTAATGATCGGGGTTATGGCGCGGGATAGGGAATGGACCAGACAACCGGACTGCTGGCGGGGTTGTGCGGCTTAGGCATCGTGTGCGGCGGGAGTCTGCTGGTCTTGTCGTTCGTGCTGCTGCGGTTCACCGGGCGCGGCTTGCTGTCCTTCATCCTCGTGACCCTCGGCAACCGGATGGGTGGCAGCGGCGAGCAACGCCCGGCGCGAATTCCCCGGCGGCGTGTCGATCTGCGCGCGAAGGCGCGGTCAGCGGATTTCGATGCGGCGCTGGCAGCCGAAGCGCAAAAGCAAACGACGCCAATGCCACCCGCCGATCCGACCGCCCTCACGGCGCCGCCAGTTCAACGCCCGTCCGCCCCGGCGACTCATGCCCCCCTGTCCGCGAACCGCCCGCGCCGCTCAGATGACGACGAGATTTTCGGTGGCATGTTGGACGTCGATGGCGATGGCGATCCCGACTTTTAAGTCGTGAGGATTGAGCTTTGAGGTTTGAGTAAAAACAGTGCTGAGTACTGGGTGCTGAGTGCCAAGTGGGAACACAGTAACGTTCTGCTTTTACCTTGTAATGACTCAACCCTCAATCCTCAGTACTAGGAAACGTGGGTTGCCCACGCGAACAGCGTCGCGCGCACCTGCTCGCGCACGTCGAGTCGGTCTTCCGGGTTATAAGTCAGGCTGAGCAGCCGTCGCCCTTCGGAGGGCGGCGAGGCGTCCCCGCTGTAATAAAAGTCGAAGCCGCGGCGGATGAGCTTGTGATAGGCTTCCGCTTCGTAGGTGGGCGCGTTATAGGCAAGCGATTTCCAGGCGACCGAAATCGTGGCGTCGTCCGCATCCCCCTGCGCCCAGACGCCAACGATCTGGAGAATTTTATAGCCGTAGTAACCGGCGCCCCGCCGCCACGCGATCACCCCGACCCACGGCGAGGGCATCAAGCCGCTGACCACTTTGGGTCCATGCAGCGGCGTGTTTAACACCTTCATCTGTCGCAGCTTGACCAGCTTGCCCCACGCATCGAGATCGGTGAGGATTTGCGACAGCGTATTCTGCGCTTCGCGCTTGGGGGCGACCGCTTTATCCGCCCGCAGTTGCGCGATGCGCCGCATAATCTCCTCGTAGCGCTGGTCGCGGCTGGACGACATGGTTCAGCGCGCCCTCACCAGGCGGCGCACCCAGCCCCGCCGAGCAGGCTGCGGTTTCTCTACGGGCTTGCGGAAACGCCGCTCGATGATGCGCCAGACCTCGTCGCTGGCGATCTTTTCGCGGTTTTCCGTAATCCGCTCATGCAGATTGTCGATCACCTTTTCCACGTCGCCCTTGCCGGGGTAGTTCTCGCGCAGTACGGTCGGGTCGAGCGAGCCGACGCTCTTGAGCCAGTAGAGCACCAGCGCCAGAACACCCGCGTCTTCCGCCAAGCCAATCGGTCCGAGAAATGCTTCCGGCACCAGGTCGAGCGGGCTGAGCACGTAGGCGGCGGCAAGGGCAAGCTGCCCCTTGACCACCCAGGGCACGCGCTGATCTTTCGTCAGCCGGATGACCAGCACCAGCAGGTCAGGGACGAGCAGCAAAATGCTCGCCAGCGTCTCGTCGGCGTGACGGCTCACCCAGGCATGAATGCGCTTGCGCCAGCGCTCGTACCAGCCGAGCACATCCTGCGTCTCATCTTCGATGGAGTCGCGACTGCGAACGACCTTGTATTTTCCGGGCTTGAGAACGACGTCGGCTTCGCGGCGTTTGCGGGTAAACGGGAGTGGCATCGCAAAAACCTTTATTCAGCTACCAGCGGACGATTGAAACGAATCCTATACCAAATGCCGACGTTTCATCAACCGCATTTCTAGGGGTGTCGGCGGTGAATGACGGAACGGCTGATCGATACAGATATATGTTATAACCCAAATTGGGCAATTGGGTGGCGACTCGAAACGGGCGGCAGCAAGCCGCCCGCATGTACATCAAGTTAAGCCGTATACAGATCGACTTCGTCTCAACCCCTCCCTTGCTCGGGGTTCGCGCCTCTGGCGCGAACTTCAGTCTGTGCTTCGCACAGACCCCCTTGAGCATCCCTCCCCGTCCCTACGGGAGGCTCCGCACTAAACGGAGAGGGATTTTGAGCCTATCCTCTCTAACTGCCTATTTTGGGATGAGTCACCCATTTCGTTGTTGGGTAGCAATGGCTCCCTTTCTCCGTTTACGGGCGCTCAGGGGGTCTGTGCCGTAGGCACAGACCGAAGTTCCCGCCTTTGGCGAGAACCCCGCGCGAGGGCGGGGGGGATTAGGAGTTGCGTGAGCGGCTTGTCGCCGCCCGTCGCCCTCTTGCCGTCCGCTTGCTAGGGCGCGGTGCCCCAGACGAGGGAACCGTTTCGGTAAACGGTCATCTTCGGGGCGTCGGTGTAACTGGTCGCTCCAGAGAGATAGGAATAGTCGTCGCTCTGGTTAAAGTTGCTCCAGTCGCCCTTGCGAATGCGGAACTGAATCTCACCTGAATTGTTGTTGGCTGAAACGCTGCCCGCGGCGGCTGAGAACGTTAGCTGAAGGTAATAATCCGCGCCGGTTTTCGCGGGCGACAGGGCTACAAACGTGAAGGTGATGTTGCCGCAGCCCACCTGCGCCCAGTAACAATCGTAGAAAAGCGGCTGCGCGGTGTCGCGGGTGAAGTAGTAGCGCACCGAAAGCTCGCTCAGCGGGACCGCCGCCGAACCGGTATTGGCGATGCGGGTGTACGGCGTAATTTCGTTGGCGCCGGTGCTGCCGTAGCGGATTTGCGGTTTCAACGAGCCGGTCACCGGAGCCGTGTCGTCGTCCGTAATCGTGCCCTGCCCCTGGGTATCCGCGATGGTCGCGTTCGTCGCGGCGGAAAGATTGACGACAAACGTCTTCGCGCTTTCGACCACGGCGTCGTTTGTGATCGGCACGGTGATCGTCTTGGACACTTCGCCAGCGCTAAAGGAGAGCGTGCCCGACGTAGCCGTGTAGTCGCCGGTCGAGGTCGCGGTACCGTTCGCCGTGGCGTATTGAACGCCGACCGCGAGATTGCTCGCCGCCGACAGCGTGACGGTGAAAATGGCATTTCCACTGGCTTCGTTCACGTTCACGTCGTCAATCGACAGCGTTGGGGTTGGATCGTTGTCCGTGATCGTGCCCTGCCCCTGCGCGTCGGTGATCGCCGCGTTGGTGACGGCGGACAAGCTGACGACAAACGTCTCGTCACTCTCGTCGCGCGTATCGTTGATGATCGGCACGGTCACGGGCTTGCTCGTTTCGCCCGCGAGGAAGGTCAGCGTTCCCGACGCCGCCGTATAGTCGTCGGTCACGACCGCCGTTCCGTTCGCCGTGGCGTACTGCACCGTCACGGTTTGCCCGCTGGATGGCGAAAGCGTGACGGTGAAGCTGGCATTGCCAGCCGCTTCCGATACCGTCACGTCGTTAATCGTCAGCGACGGCGCGGTGTCGTTGTCCGTAATCGTGCCCTGCCCCTGCGAATCGCTGAGGGTGGCGTTGGTCGCGTTCGCCAGCCCGATGAAGAAGGTCTCATTCGACTCGTAGAAGCTGTCATTGGTGATCGGGACGTTGATCGTCTTCGTGGTTTCCCCGGCGTTAAATGTCAGCGTTCCCGACACCGAGGTCAGGTCGGCGGTCGTCGCGCTGCCGCCCGTCGTGCTGTAATCCACCGTCACCGTTTGCCCGCTGGCAGGCGCGAGCGTGACGGTGAAGGTGGCGCTCGCCGTGCCTTCGGTCACAGTCACATCGTTGATCGACAGGGCAGGCGGGGAGTCGTCGTCGGTGATCAATCCCACGCCCAGGTTATCGGCAACCGTGACCCCGGAGGCTGTGGTCGTGATCGTGACGTTAAAGGTCTCGTCTGCTTCGTCCAGGGTGTCACTCGCAATCGGTATCGTAAATGTCTTGGTCGCCGTGTTGGCGTTGATCGTGACGAGGACATTGCTCGCCGCCGTATAGTCGCTGCCCGCGGTCGCCGTGCCGTTCGACGTGGTGTAGCGCACGGCGGTGCTTGACGTTCGGGTTGGCGAGAGCGTCAGCGTGAACGTCGCGTTCGTGCCGCTCTCCGACACGGTCACGTCGTTGATGCGAAGCTGCGGCGTTGTATTGTCGTTGTCCTGAATGGTGATCGAGCGCTGCGTATCGACCAGCGTGACGTTCGTTCCGTTCGCCAGCGTCACGTTAAACGTCTCGTCCGATTCCGCCGTCGTATCGTTGGTGATCGCCACGGAGATCGTCTTGCTCGTCTCGCCCGCGTTAAAGGTGATCGTCTGGTTGGTCGCCGCGGTGAAGTCGCTGCCCCCGGTTGCCGTGCCGTTCGCCGTACTGTACTGAACCGTCACGGGCTTGCCGCTGGCGGGGGAGAGCGTCAGCGTCAGCGTGGCGTTCGCCGCGCTTTCGGGAAACGTCGCGTTCGCGCTCATGGTCAGGGACGGCGCGTTATCCTCGTCGGTGATGGTCGCGGTGCGGGTCGCCGTGCCCAGGGTCGCATTGGACGGGCTGGCGATGCTGACGGTGAAGGTCTCATCATTTTCGTCGGTGGTGTCGTTGCTGATTGTGACGTTGACCGTCCTGGTCGTCTCGCCGGCGTTGAACGTAACGGTCTGATTGCTGACCGACGTATAGTCGCTGCCCGCCGCAGCCGTACCGTTCGCCGTGCTGAACTGCGCCGTGACCGTTTTGCCGCTTGCCGCCGACAGGGTGACCGTAAACGTACCGCTCCCGGCGTTCTCGGCAATGGTCAGCCCGGTGTTGCTGATCGACACTGACGGATCGCCGTCATTATCGGTCACGGTCACCGTTCGCTGCCCTTCGTCAATCGTCGCGTTCGTGGCGCTGGCAAGGTTGACGGTGAACGTCTCGTCGTTCTCATCCGTCGAGTCGTTCGCGATGGTAACGGTGACGGTCTTTTCCGTCTGCCCGGCGGTAAACGTGAGCGTCTGGCTGGCGGAGGTGTAGTCGCCCGGCGCGACCGCCGTGCCGTTCGCCGTGCTGAACTGCACGGTCACCGTCTGGGTGCTGGTCGCGGTCAGGCGAACCGTATAAGTGATGGTGCCGACATTTTCCGCGACCGTTCGATCTTCTTCCACGAAGTTGATCGCCGGCTCCGACCCGCCGCCCTCGTCGTCATCGTCGGAGTCACCCGCCAGCATCAGATTTTTCGCAATCGTGCGCTGCGCCCGAAAGCTGAAATTGAACGACGGCATGGCGTTGCTGAGCAGGGGTGTGATGAATCGAACCGACCCGGTCGTCGTAATGACCATTAAATCGCCCGTGTCGATGTTGTCGTCGGTCGCGCCCGAACAATTCGTGTAGGTCGTCGCTGCTTCGCCGTTTCCGTCGATGGTGACGTGCTCAATATTGACGTCAACCGTGCTTGCAAAGATATTGCGTTCCGCCAGACCGCGAATGACGTCGCACTGAAGATACGGACGCGGGTCGGTGTCGCCGTAAAGCTCGGCATAGCGCACCGCCTCGCGCAGCGAGTTTGAGAGCGTCGCATACGCCAGCATCACGCGACCAAAATCCACGATGCCCATGACCGCGAACAGCAGGATAGGCAAAATGAGCGCGAATTCGGTTAACCCCTGACCGCCTGTAAATCGTCTGGATCGCCGCCGTTGAGGCATAGGGGTCATCATCCTACTGAACCACGACACTGATGGCGGTCGCGCCCAGCAGAATGCCCGTGGTGCGCGTAATGCCGCTGACGACAGGCGTGAGCACCTGATAGGGCACGCGGATGGTCACGCGAACGAGCGTGCCGGAAGGGATCGGGTTTGCCGGAATCGAACTGCTCCAGTCCGAATCGCTCGGACGCAGGTATTCGTAGATAAACTCTGCCACTGACCAGTCGACGTTGCCGCCGCCCGAAGTGACTGCCCGTGATTGTGCATTGTTCATGCCGGGGCAGCCCGTACGCTCGTCCGGGCAGGTGGGATAAAGCGACAGGTAGAGCGCCGCTTCTCCGGCAGCATCTTCGAGCGCCAGATTGAGAAAATATGCCCGTCCGAGGTCGAGAATGCCCATGACCAGCATCGACAGGATGACGAAGCCTATCGACATCTCGATCAGACTCTGACCGGACTCCGCCTTTTGCCACCCGTGTAGACGCCGGTCTGCCACCGATTCGTCCCTATTCCAGGTAATACAGCGAGGGGTCGCCGGGGGGTACGTGACCGCCCTCGTAGTCGAGGCGGGCTGAACCGACCTGTATCTGGACGACATTGGCGATCACCGCGCCGTGAAACGACTGCGTGTTTGAGGTTGTGATCTGGGCAAGCCCGCCGGGAGCATAGATCAACCCTCGCCAGAAGCTGCCGATCCCGGTGCCCATGTGCGTTAAGCCCTGGCTGCAATTATTACTACTGTTGCTCGTATGGGCGCCGGCGGTGTTGTATTTGTTCGAGAAAATCGCCAGCCCATCCATATAGGCTTCGATGGAGACCTGTCCGCCGGTACTGAAATTCATGGCGCCTTCCGCGACAATCGTCACGCCGCGCTCCCCCGACGTGTAGTTATCCCCCAGCGGTCCGCCGCCGCCTGAACCGCCAAAGTCGCCGGGAACGTAGATCAGCCCTTCGCGGGGCACGTAAGTGCTGCCGGACGCCGCGCCAAAGCTGTACCAGGTGCTCCCATTACTGGCGCTGATGCCATTCGCGGGGTCGGTGTACAGATAGCTTCCGCTTGGTTCCAGGACGTAATAGTCATCGCCCGCTTCCAGCGCTTTCGCGCCGCCGGGTCGATAGTCCTCGATGTTAAAGAGGGGATCCGGGTTTTGAGGCGTGATAATGGGGACAGCATTCAAATTGTTCACGGGCGCATTGCCGCCAATCCACCAGTTTGCAATGTAGCTGTTATTGGTCAGATTCGTGGGCATTTCCGCCACCTCTGCCTGTCCGGTCAGTGTGCTGTTGCCCGCCTGCAAACCGACGTCATTATTCGACCAGATCGCCCCGTTGAGGTAGGCGCTGGACGTGGTGACCTGCACCGTCATATTGCACACTTCAGACAGACCCATCAGCAGGTAGCCGGAGTAAGCGCTCTCCGACGTGCTGCACCGCGTGACCGCCCGCCCCTGCGCGACCATGTCGCCCTGGTAGACGACCTGAATGAAGAACGGGTCTTTCGGTAAGCGAACGACGACCTCCAGGTCGTTGTCATTCAGTTCCGTGACCGTCACGGCGTCGGGATCGACCCCATTCACTTCGGCAACCGATTTCGCCGCTTCTTCGGGATCGCCGCCGCTGCTGCACATGGCAATCGAGGCGCTCATCGCGGCGATATCTGCCACTTTCTGCGCTTCACGCTGCAATAACAACAGCGACCCGCCGTCGATGGCGAGTCCGGTTACGCCGAGTAAGCCAACCATCATCAACGCGATCAGGACAATTGCCTGCCCGGACTGGGCGCCGCGACTCGTGAATTGGAAAAGTTGTCTTTTCATGCAATCACCCATTGGTACTACGCTCACCTTTACGAAACCATAGTTCTCGCCCGGTTTGGCATAAGACTTCCGCCACGGAGCGAAAGATCACGTTAGACTCCAGCCTGCTTGAACGGAGATTTCCCCTCGTGGCGCGACAACATTCGTTGCGATACGATTGATTTTCTTGTCTTTATCA
>CALMDI010000752.1 GCA_937864975.1 uncultured Chloroflexota bacterium
ACGTAGGTTGCCGGGCAGCCGTCAAAAATGATGCTGTACGTTTTGCCGTCACTGCCAGGCGCGCCGATAACCAGAATTTCCCCGCTTGGCAGTTGAAACACCTGAATGCCGAAGCCGAAGCCAATCGGCAGGTCGTCGGACGGCAGCCCCGACGGCTCGACCGCCGTCAGGACGCCCGCGGCTTTACCGCTGCCGGGATCAATCGGATAGATAACGGCGGTCGAGCCGTCACAGTACACCGCGAAGCTGGCATAGGCGTGGCGGTTAATGCGACCATCGCCGGGGTCGAAAAAGTCGGGACCGCTGGAACTGTCGCTGTCGACACCATCGTCGCCATCACACTCTGCTTCGCTGGGAAGATTACCGACGGCTTCAAAATCTTCCTGCTCAAAGCCGCTGTTACGGTTTACCAGAAGGGTGATGCCGAGACTTGAGCCGTTAAAGGGCGCGGTCAGCGGGAATTCAAATCCAAAATCGCCGGGTCCCATGCCCGACCCCGACGCGATCACGTCACCCGTATCGTCCACCTCAACGCGAAAGGCATATTCCTCATTTACTTCCGCCGATACGAACAGCGTGCAGCCCTCAATACCAATTGAATGAAGAAAAAAGGTTTCCCCGGCACTCACAGGGAGGGCGAAGGAGAGAGCGAGGGCGAAGACTAGCGCGAACAGGCTCACTCTGCGTGCAATCATTGTGGGTTCCTAATCTGGTATGAAAGCGACTTTTACAAGTCTATAGGTTTCCAGCGCCGCCACAAGTACGAAATACATTTCATCGCCGTTTTCGATCTGTCCCACGCGCCCGCGTAGCGGCTATATCAACCGGGTTGTTAGACAAGGGACAAGCAAACGGGGCAACCTGAGCGTTGCCCCGTTCAATGATCGATGTCCCCGCAGAGCGCTTTACGTCACGCTCTGCACCCCGTGCATTACAACTCGTCGTGTTCGGTCATGACCCGCGTCCCGTCGGGGAAGGTCATGAAGGCATCGACGTAGGTTGCCGGGCAGCCGTCAAAAATGATGCTGTAGATTTTGCCATCGCTCCCAGGCGCGCCGATAACCAGAATTTCCCCGCTGGGGAGTTGAAACACCTGAATGCCGGAACCGAAGCCAATCGGCAGATCGTCGGATGGCAGCCCGTCTGGCTCCTGTGTTTCAATGGGAATACCAGCTTCACCGGTCACGAGATCAATCGGATAAACGACAATCGTCGACGCGAAGCAGACCACGGTAAAGGTCGCATAGGGCTGGCGGTTAATGCGCGCGTCGCCGGGGTCAAAAATCTCCGGCGCGCCTGCGCTCGAACCATCGCAGTCGTCAACCGTTGGCACGCCCGAAACGAAGTCATAATCGATGGGGGAGAACTCATCTTTGAACAGGCTGTAGAGAATGACGTCGAATCCGTCTACGCCGTCATCGAACGGAGGTTCGAGGTCGAAATCCTCCTGAAACGCCCCTACGCCAGTAAAGATGGCTGAGCCAACGAGCGTCGGCGAGCTTTCAGACGTATAGACTTCAATCAGATAGGTGGTGTCCAGATAGGACGTTCCGGCGACTGTGAGGGTGCAGCCGTCGATGCCCACCTCCTCGACTTCTGCGACCAGCGCCGCGCTTGCGGGAAGGGCAGCAATCGCGCCGATGACAACCAGCATTAGAACGAGAAGAATAGTTCGAAACCCACGCATTGTCCTGCTCCCTATCAAATATGGAATTCTAAGTAGAGTGTACAGGCGATCCTGGCGAATTCAACTACTCATAATGTGATGTCATTACGACAAATTACATACCAGAGAAACGGAGCGATTGGAACCTCACTCCCGGCTCTGCGCGTCCATGACGGCGACGGCGGTCATGGCGACGATATCCTCCACGTCGTCGCCGGCTTGCAGAACATGTACCGGCGCGCCGACGCCGAGCAGAATCGGTCCGATCGTTTCCGCGTCGCCCAGCCGCGCCAGCAGCTTGTAGGCGATATTCGCGGATTGCAGGTCAGGAAATACCAACACGTTCGCGTCCTTGACCCGGCTGAAGGGATAGCGCTGCTCGATGATCTCCGGCACGACCGCCGCGTCCGCCTGCATCTCGCCGTCAATCGTAATGTCCGAGCGCTTTTTGCGGACCATCTCGACCGCGTCACGGACTTTCTGGCTCAGGGGGTGCGGCGCGGAACCGAAGTTCGAGAAGGAGAGCATCGCCACTTTTGGCTCGATATCGAGCGTGCGGGCGAAGTCGTTAGCAAGAATGGCGATCTCGCTCAAGGTCGCCACGTCGGGGTCAATGTTGACGGTCGCGTCCGTGAGCAGGTACACGCGCCCGCGCACGATGACGATGTAAACGCCGCTGGCGCGGGTTGCGCCGGGGCGCGTGTGAAAAAGCTGCAAGGCAGGGCGCACGACGTCGGGGTATTCATAGGTTAAGCCGCTGATGAAGGTGTCGGCATCGCCACTTTTGACCATCATCGGTCCGAAGTAATTCCGGTCGCGCAGCAGCGTCCGGGCGCGCGTGCGGGTGACGCCGCTGCGCTGGCGTATTTCGTAGAGCGCATCCTGATAGCGGTCGCGGTAGCGGTCGTCGTAGGGGTCGATTACCTGCGGCTGGAAACGCAGCCCCAGGCGCGCGATGACCTCCATGATCTTCCCTTCGCGTCCGAGCAAAATCGGCTCGGCGATGCCTTCGTCCGCCACCTGCGCCGCCGCGCGAATGATCTTCGACTCTTCGCCCTCGGCGTAGACGACCCGTTTCCTGCGCCCCATTTTTGCCTTATTCATAATGAAGTTACGCATCTGCCGCCCGATGCCCTGTCGCATGATCAGGTCTTCGCGGTAGGCGCGCACGTCGATCTCGCGGCGAGCCGCGCCGGACTGCATGGCGGCTTCCGCGACGGCAGGCGCGACCCACAGGAGAACACGCGGGTCGAGGGGCTTCGGAATCAGGTACTCGCGTCCATAGCGCAGTTCGGTCAAGCCGTAAGCGTTGAGGACGCTGTCGGGCACGTCCTCGTGCGTCAGCGTCGCCAGCGCTTGCGAAGCGGCAATCTTCATCTCTTCATTGATATTCGTCGCATAGACGTCGAGCGCGCCGCGAAACATGAATGGGAAGCAGAGAACGTTATTGACCTGATTGGGATAATCGCTGCGCCCGGTCGCGATGATGGCGTCGGGGCGAATGGCGCGCACGATTTCGGGCATGATCTCCGGCGTCGGGTTCGCCATCGCGAAGATGATCGGGTCGCGCGCCATGCTGGCGACCATCTCCGGCGTGCAGACGTTCGCCGCCGACAAGCCGAGGAACATATCCGCGCCAACCAGCGCCTCGGCAAGCGTGCGGACGTCGCGCCCGGTGGCAAAGCGCGCCTTGTAGTCGTCCATCTCGATCTCGCGCCCGGCATAGACGACGCCGTACAGGTCTGCCATGACGATATTCTCGCGCCGCATTCCCAGCCTGACGTAGAACTCGGCGGTCGCGATGGCGGCTGCGCCCGCGCCCGCGATCACCAGCTTCAGGTCTTCGATGCGCTTGCTCACCAGCGGCAGGGCATTGAGCAGCGCCGCGCCGGAGATGATCGCCGTGCCGTGCTGGTCGTCGTGGAAGACAGGAATATCGAGCATTTCCCTCAACTGACGCTCGACCTCGAAGCATTCCGGGGCTTTGATGTCTTCGAGATTGATGCCGCCGAAGGTCGGCGCAATCGCCTTGCAGACGGCGACGATTTCCTCGACGGTCGGCGCGTCGATCTCAATGTCGAACACGTCGACGTCGGCGAAGCGCTTGAACAACACGCCTTTGCCTTCCATCACGGGCTTGCTCGCTAAGGGTCCGCGGCTGCCCAAGCCGAGGATCGCGGTGCCATTGGACACAACGGCGACGAGATTTGCTTTCGCCGTGAGTTCGTAAACCGTCAAGGGGTCTCGGTCGATTTCGAGGACGGTTTCGGCAACGCCCGGCGA
Organism: uncultured Chloroflexota bacterium; assembly: GCA_937864975.1. GTDB lineage: Bacteria > Chloroflexota > Anaerolineae > Aggregatilineales > Phototrophicaceae > ZC4RG36. Next base: position 3,950 of record CALMDI010000752.1, read on the forward strand.
ATAGGCAAGCGACAGGTCGCGCTGCGTCTCCAGCGGCTTGGTCGGGACGACCTCAATTTTGCCGGGACGCCCTTTACGGTGGTAATCGAACACATCCTGTTTGGTGATCGACATGCTTTGCTCCTGCCCTGCCGCTTTCCTAAGACGAAATTTTCGCTGCGCCGACGCGAGGCGGTCGCCTCTTTATTCTACCATCGGTCATTCCTGGGTTTTTGTAGGCGGCTCATTTACACATTTCACAAGGAAGCATAAAGAATTTCCAAAGTTCATGAAATTTGTGTGAATTTAGAACATTTTTTGGTTGTCACCTATATACATTAACGACATTACGATGTAACCTTTTTGATACATCTTAATTGTGTATCAATGGTTCGTCTGGAGTATTGAGATGACCTACTTCTCCCTTAAGGATCACCAAAGCCTTGCTTTCCGTGCAGGGAGCCTGACGAGCGACGATGACGCGCAGCTTACCTATGACAAGCTGCTCGAACTTCATCATTCGCTGCACCGCCGTTTACGCGATCACAATTATGACCTGCACCCCCACTGGAACCGCGCATCGATTGTGACGAGCGGTTCCGTGACCGCGGCGAACGAAGCCGAGACGCTCACGCTGAGCTATTTTCGCTCGCAGGAGCAGGCAACGCTGGTCGAGCGGCTGATGGGGCGCGACCGCCTGGATCGCCCGGTCGAGGTGGAGATGTACCGCCACCCGGTCGTCGAGCTGCGCCTGACCCCAAATCACTTTGCGGTCGAGCTGGTGCTGACGCCGGATGCGTGGTGGGATCAGCAGAATTTTATCGGCAAGCTGGCGATCCCGCGCCACCGCGAGACGCTGCGACAGATTATGCAGCGCATGGACGGGGACTTCAATTTCGGCTTCTGGGATGGCGCCGACCTGAGCGACATGCATCTGACGACGAAACAGCTTGCCCGCAGCGCCTACATGACCGAGTGGATGAACACCTTCTGCGATGGTCAGGACTGGCTGCGCCTGGGGATGTGGTACACGCCAGAGGACGAGCGGCTGGACACGACGCGAATTGTGTCCGAACTCGCGCGGCGGGTGGGCGCGCTGTACAGCGTATACACGTTCCTGCTGTGGACGAGCAATAACGATTTCCACAACTTCTATCACAAGTCGAGCATCAAGACCCCCAGCATTCATCACGCTTAGTCGAGCGACGCCATCATCCTTGTGACGAGCAGCGGGGCGGTTCTTCCCCCGCTGTTTTGTTTTAGCGATCAGCTTTCAGCTAAAAGCCAAAAGATAAAGGCGTAACACAGAGGCGCAGAGAAACAGAGGCACAGAGGGTTAAATTTCCCTGCGTCTCTGCGTCCTTTGCGCCTTTGCGTTAAGTAGTTGAAGTTGCTTTTCGCTGAAAGCTGATGGCTGAAAGCTGACCGCTATTCGCTGGTTGCCATTTGGGGCGGAATCGAGTACGGTAGGCAGCAGAATTGCGCCGCGCTCACGTGCCTCAACGGCGGGTGCCGCCGGCGACGGAGTTGCCGGGAAAGCGCTGCAATTTCCTGTTGGTGGGATTAAAGCACGGGCAGACTGCCTCGCGGTAGACCTTCATGACCAGCTTTCCCGGTGAGCAAGCCCCTCCCAAAAAGCGCTACGAACTGTCTAATCTTGCGCTGCGAATTCTGACCGGCGCGATTGTGCTGCCGGTCGTGCTGTTGTGCGCGGTCTGGGGCGGCTGGTGGTTTACGGGGCTGGTGTCGCTGCTGATGTCGGTCGGCGTGATGGAGTTCTGCGCGCTCGGTCGCAGCCGGGGCGTCGAGGGGAACGCGCCGGTCGGCGTGGCGGTGGCGGTCGGGGTGATCGTGGGGTTTCACTTGCAGAACCCGGCGCTGTGGCTCGGCGCGCCGCTGCTGGGCGCGGTGCTTCTGTTCGTGCTGGAGCTTGCGCGCAGGGGCGACGCCCGGCGCGCGGCGACGGTGGTTCTGGCGACGCTCGGAGCCGTGCTGTATATCGGGTTTCCGTCGGGGATGCTGGTGGCGACGCGGAATTTACCCGACGGGCTGACGTGGCTGATGCTGATTTTCGCTATGACGTGGGCGACGGACAGCTTCGCCTACATTGGCGGGCGGGTGTGGGGGCGAACGAAGCTCGCGCCGTCGATTTCCCCGAAAAAGACGCTCGAAGGGGCGGTGGTGGGCGTGATCGGCGGGGTGATCGCCGGGGGGATCGTGCTCGGATCAGGCGGGAAATTCTCGGCGGTGGCGCTCGCGCCGGTGGCGGCGGGACCGCTGCTGGCGATCATCGGCGACCTGGTGGAGTCGGGGCTGAAGCGCGGCTTCGGCGTGAAGGACTCGCATGTGATGGGCTTCGACATTCTGCCGGGTCACGGCGGCGTCCTCGACCGGGTGGACGGGCTGGTGCTGGTGGCGACGATGACCTACCTCTATATACGCATCTCCGGGCTGGCTTAATCGACAGCCGTTCTTCGCATGAGCGCCCGACCGTGACGACGGCAGCCCGCGCTTATCCCTCGTGATGCCGGTCGGCTTGCCACGGCAGCCGTCCTTCGACTTCAAGCTGAAGCGTCCAGCTTAGGAACGTGCGGATGAGGACGATCACGGCGAGAATGCCGAGATTCTCAAACGATGGCTCGACGGCGACCGTGCGGATAATGTCGGCGGCGACCAGAAATTCCAGCCCCAGCAGCAGCGCCCGCCCCAGTTCCAGCCGGTACTGCCGGTAGCGATCCACGCCCTCGCGCCGGCGCAGCAGGTAGCGCAGCGTCGCCACCAGAATCCCGATCACGATCAGCAGGACGCCCGCGAAATCGACAATTTCGCCCAGGGTACGAATGATCTCGGTGAGCGTCATGATCCGTCCTCCGTAGGCTGCGCGATGGGCGGGCACGAGCCGCCCGTTTCAGGGCTATACTCATCATATGACCGGGCTGGGCGACGAAGGTGGGTTATGGCGGCGGATAACACACTCTATTATGGCGACAACCTCGATATTCTGCGCGAGCACATTCCGGGCGAGTCGGTCGATCTGATTTACCTCGACCCGCCGTTCAACAGCGCCCGGTCGTACAACGTGCTTTTCCGCGACGAGAGCGGCAAGGACAGCGAGTCGCAGATTACGGCGTTCGAGGACACGTGGCACTGGGGGCGGAACGCGGAAGAAACGTATACTGAACTGGTGACGGGCGACGCGCCGGAGCGCGTGAGCCGCGCGATTGCCGCTCTGCGCGAGTTGATCGGCACGAACGAGATGATGGCGTACCTGGTGATGATGGCGGCGCGGCTGGTGGAACTCCATCGCGCCCTCAAGCCGACCGGAAGCCTGTATCTCCACTGCGACCCGACGGCAAGCCATTATCTAAAACTTGTTCTGGACGCAATTTTCAGCCCCACACAATTTCTAAATGAAGTGATCTGGAAAAGGAGTTACGGTCACGGCGATTCTCGGAGAAGTATGGGGCGTTCTCACGACATAATCTTGGTGTATACAAAGACAGGCGACTACACGCTAAATCGCTTCTATCATGCTCATAGCGATGATTACCTTCAGAACTTTTTCCGTCATGAAGATAAACGCGGCATATTCAAACTTGAGAACCTCACGTCTCCAAGTCCACGTCCAAACCTGAAGTACTCCTATAAAGGATACCCGCCACCGGAAAAAGGCTGGCGTGTATCGCTGGAGAAAATGGTTCAACTTGACAAAGAGGGACGGTTACACTTTCCGGCTAAAGCTGAGGGGCGCATTATGCGTAAAGTCTATCTTCACGAACTTGAAGGGCAACCGATGACTGATATATGGTCGGATTTGCCTCCTCTATCTGCTCATGATAAAGAGCGTCTTGGCTATCCCACGCAGAAGCCGCTCGCGCTGTTGGAGCGCCTCGTTGCCGCCAGCAGCAATCCGGGCGACGTGGTGCTCGATCCGTTCTGCGGGTGCGGCACGGCGATAGCCGCCGCGCAGAAGCTCGGTCGTCAGTGGATCGGCATCGACATCACGCACCTGAGCATCGCGCTGCAAAAGTACCGCCTCAAGGACATGTTCGGTCTGGAACCGGGCAAGGATTATCGGGTCATCGGCGAGCCGGAAGACGTGGCGGGCGCGCGGCAGCTGGCGCAGGACGACCGCTACCAGTTCCAGTGGTGGGCGCTGTCGCTGATCGAGGCGCGTCCGCTCGGCGCGCAGCAGGGCAGCAGGCAGGGCAAGAAGGGCAGCGACAAGGGGATCGACGGCGTGATCCCGTTTATCGACGACAGCAGCGGCAAGCCGAAGCGCGTGCTGGTGCAGGTCAAAAGCGGGCACGTGAAAAGCGGTGATATTCGCGATCTGGTCGGGACGGTGAAGCGCGAGGACGCGGCGATGGGCGTGTTTATCACGCTGGAAGCGCCGAGCCGCGATATGACGACCGAGGCGGTGAGCGCGGGGTTTTTCCAGTCGCCAAGCTGGGGGGCGTTCCCGCGCATCCAGATCCTGACGATTGCCGACCTGTTGAGCGGCAAAGGCGTGGCAATGCCGCGCGCGTTCGGGACGTTCAAGCAGGCGGAACGGGTTCCGAAGCGCCCGCAGGCGTTTATGGAGGATATGTTTGGGGGAGATGAAACCCCACCCCCTGACCCCCTCCCCGATTTCAGGGAGGGGGAATAAGGCGGGGTCTAACGGGGTTGAGGTGTGGGGGTTGTGGGCATCGGGAAACCCCGCCCTCGCTCGGGGTTGAACAGGGGGCGGATGACGCTGCCCCTAAGTGCCTCTGCAATTTTGCTCAATCTTCACACAATTTATCTTTCGGCTTTGCGGACTGATTTCCTATATACAATGGAGTCGAGCGCGGTGTGTTTGATTGAGGTTTAGCTATGGCAAGTTTTGACAAGCGAACGACGACGTCTGCCAGCCCCAACCGCGAGGAGATGCTGCAACTGGCGATCCGCGCCGCGCAGTCGGGGAACCGCGAGAGCGCGGAGGTGATGTTCCGGCAGGTGCTGGACGAGGACAAGCGGAACGAGCGGGCGCTGCTGTGGATGGTGCAGCTTGCGACGACGAAGGAAGAACGGCGCCAGTGGCTGAGCCGGGTGCTGGTGGTGAACCCCTATCATCAGGCGGCGAAGGACGCGCTGAAGCGGATGGAGTACAAGAGCAGCGCGCGCGATAACCGGGTGCTGGTGATTTTCGGGGTGGTGGCGGCGGTGCTGATCGTGCTGGGGGTGGTGATTTTCGCGCTGGTGCTGACGGGGCAGTAAACCCCACCCCCTGCCCCTCCCCGACTTCAGGGAGGGGAGTCAAGGCGGTGTATGGAGTGCCTGGGTTTTGGGATTTGTGGAAACCTGAAAAACCCCTCCCTCCACGCCTGGGGTCTCGCTCACGCTCGACTACGGTCGCCGTTGGCGACCCCCAGCAGCCCTCCCCGTCCCTGCGGGAGGCTCCGCACTAAACGGATGGGGAGGGACAGGGGGTTATGGTTTGAGAGATGAGAAGCGGTAACTTTATGGCTATGGCAACCCCACCCCCTCGCGCGCGGTCAGCTTCGCTGACTAAAGTTCGCCTTTGGCGAAGCGCTAAGCGCCCTCCCCGATTTCAGGGAGGGGGAACTCGGAGCGAACGGAGTCAGGTTATTTCCAACTGGTTTCAGGGCATAAGGCGGGGTGTGAGGGGTTGAGGGTGGCAATCCCGCGGGTGGAGGCGGGGTTGGCGCGGGCGATCCGAGCCGGGAGACGCGGCGGGACGCTCGCCT
>CALMDI010000753.1 GCA_937864975.1 uncultured Chloroflexota bacterium
CGATGTAATACCAGGGCCATTCGCTTGCCGGCTGCCCCGGCACAATGCACTCGACCGGGCAAACATCCACGCAGGCGCCGTCCCGCAGGCACAGGCTGGTGATAATATGTGTCATGAGTTCTCACTCCTCGCGTTCATTGACATCTCAGCTTTTAGTATAGGAGACAGTCGCGCAAAAATCTGGAACTTTTGTTGGATTTGAAAAAGTGGATTAACCGCGCATCGGGTTATGTTTCTGAACGTTCAAAAGCGATTTAACGCTGGTTAAAATAACCATGTCAAGGCGAGGTCGAGTCAGCGATTTATCTGTCGTGCTAGTCCCGAACTCCTGCCATTTCTTTTGCTTCCGAAGCGTTGTCAGAATACATGCTGTCAGTCTTGGTTTCGACAATGAACGGGGGGCGCTTACGGGTTTCGTCCAGGCTACGCCAGATATATTCCCCTAAGATGCCGAGCATCAGCATCTGCGTGCCCGACACGAACAGCAGGACGATCATCAGCGACGTCCAGCCCTCAAGCTCAACCCCACCGAATAAGCGGAGAAGCAGCACAATTCCCGCATAGAAAAGCCCGATGACACTGACAAGAAAGCCTAGCAGGGACGCGAAGCGGACGGGCGCGTAGGAGAACGCGACGAAGGCATCGGCAAAATACTTGAGCTTTTTGCCGAGCGTCCACATCGAGCGACCGTAGCGCGCTTCACGGCGCTGGCGGTCGTAATACACCGTATGCGCGTCGAAGCCGACCCAGAGAATCAAGCCCATCAGATAGGGATTCTGTTCAGGGATGCTGTTAATCACCTGGCAGACCTGCCGATCAATCAAGAAGAAGTCGAAGCCACGGTTCGGCATGGTTTTGATGGCGAACCGTCGGAACAGCCGATAAAACGTGTCCGCCAGCCAGGTTTCGACGCCCGGATCATCGCGCTCGCGCCGGGCAGCCAGTACCACTTTATGCCCTTCGCTCCACGCCCTAATCATTTCGTCGAGCATTTCCGGGGGGTCTTGCAGATCCGCCGAAATCGCCGCGACCGCGTCCCCGTGCGCCTCGCTCAGTCCCGCCATCAGGGCAGGATTGGAGCCGAAGTTACGGGACAGGCTAATGATCTGCATCCGCGGCTCGGCGACGCGAAGCAGGGTCAGCACCTCGAACGAGTTGTCCTTCGAGCCGTCGTTGACAAAGATGTACTCGAACGAGTACTGGCTGTTCCGGTCGGAGAGCGCCTGAAGCCGCGCCAGCAGGTCGGGCAGGCTGGCAGCATTATGATAGACCGGCACCACGATGGTAATAATGCTCATCATCTGTCTTTCAAATCGACCCGAGACACGCTTTTCCAGGGGTCGCGTTCAATCACATCCCGACTCTGCCGCCAACCATGAGGTGGTTCGTAAGGCGTTCGGGCGCGGCGATCGTTTATTTGCGGCGGCACGCCCACTGACGATAGCGCCCCATGTCCCGGTAGGGTGTGCTTCCGGCGACGTTAAGCTCCAACTCGATCATTGCCTGCCGGTAGGCTTCGTCGTTGTTCAGCTTGTCGTCCACGTAGTCGGGGAAAAGCCGCATCCCGCGACGATCCTCAATATCCCAGCCCGCAGTTTGCAGCGCTGTCGCCAGCTCGTCATCCGTATACATCTGGGCGTTGCCGAACCAGCGCGCGTCATACGACAGTTCGTTGAGCTTTTCGAGCGCTTTCTGGGGCGACTTGTCGAAGTGAATACGTCGCAAAACCTCGCTGACCGGGTTGATCGTGATGAGCGACATACTCCCGTTCGATTTCACCTGGGCAGCCAGCTTGCGAAAAACAGCCGTTATGTCGGGCAAATATTCGATGATGTGATGCATGATGACCAGATCGAAGTCGGCTTCCCAGCGGGGAAAATCGTCGGTGAGGCTGCCGACATAAAATTTCACCCGGTCGCCGTAAGCATCCGCCAGCCGCGCTTTGGCATCGCCAATCATGTCCGGCGAAATATCGAAAAGAACCACCGAATGCCCCTGCTTTAACAGGTGTTCCGTAATCATGCCGTTGCCGCCTGCCGCGTCCAGCACGCGCAGCGGACGACTGCTCAACTGGTGCTGATCTTCCATGAGGAGCGTCGCGAGTTGATAGCGATACCAGGACGCCCAACTATCCTGATACGTCTGAAAACTGCTCAACTGTGAAGCCATTGTCCATCACCTGTCTCTGAAATTGTGAACTAAAATCGTTCAGGCTGCGCTCGCCGTCACCTACCGATGTATCGGTACAAATGTCGGCACCATTGTAACTGGATACGCCGAAACCGCGTACGGCATTGGTTGATCCGGGAGTGGGGAATTGTAAGGGTATGGGTTGTAGGGGCGACCGGCTCGGTCGCCCGTGTTGCGAAGTGACCGACCGCTGAATACCACGTCATTCCCGACTCCCGTTGATCTCACGTATCGCTGGCAAGGCACAGGGGACTGAGAAATTCATTGCTTCCGAGGCTGACCGCAAAGCGTTACCAGTAGTGCGCTTTGTGCCGCCGATAATAATCGACCGTCTGCCGGATACCGTCTTCCAGGGACGTGCGCGCAGACCAGCCGACCAGCCCGCGAATCTTCGTGATGTCGGAGAAGAAATCGCCCGGTTCCTGCGCCTTGCGTTCCGGAGAGAACGGCGCGAACTCCCAGCCGTCGGCTCCCGTGACCCGAACAATCGTATCGGCAAGCTCGATAAAGTTGGTCGGCTGATCCATGCCGACGTTAAAGATTTCCCCGTAGGCGCGCTCTTCCACCGCCAGCCGTAAAATCGCATCGATACAATCGCCCACGTAAACGAAGTCTCGTTTAATCAAGCCATCGCCAAACACTTTAATGGGCTGATTATCCATTGCCAGCCGGACGAACCAGTTGACGACGCCATAGCGGGAGTGTTTCATCTGCGCGCGCGGACCATAGATATTGGTGAGACGCAGCAGCACCCCTCGAATGTGATGAATCTCGTGATACACCTGAATCATCTTTTCAGCCGTCAGGTTTGAAATCTCGTAAATCCCCTTAGGATGGGTCGGGGCATCTTCGGCAACGGGCAGCGACACCGCGGGTCCGTACTGCCCGCGCGTGCCCGTGTAGATAACGCGCGCCGCCGGATTATGATGTTTGCAGGCTTCCAACAACACCGCCGTGCCCGTGATGTTGATGTCGATATCAGGATACGGGTTAGTCAGGCTGAGAACGTGATCCACCTGCCCCGCGAGGTGAAAGATGAAATCCTGCCCCTGTACCAGCTCGTTCATGAGCTGTTTGTCGCGGATATCGCCGTCGTGGACGCGGACGTCGTTTTCGACCGGCGCAATGTTAAACGTATTGCCGCCATAGTCGGGAATCATTGAATCGAGGATCAACACGTTCGCGCCGAGCCGCACCAGCGCAATCGCAAGATTGCTGCCGATGAAACCCATCCCGCCCGTAATTAACACATTTTTACCGGCGAACACGTCGGAGAAATCCGCCATTAGCTCAGCACCCTTGAACACGCTTCGACTGCTCGCGCAGCGCGCTCGACGTCGTGCGGTTTTAACCCGATATACATCGGCAGCGACAGAATTTCCCGCGCGGTCTGCTCGGTGACAGGCAGGCTTCCGGGGCGGTAACCGAGATCGTCGTAGGCGTCCTGCAAATGGACAGGCACCGGATAGTGAATCAGCGTGCCGACGCCCTGCTGCGCCAGCGCCTGCATCAGCGCGTCGCGCGCGCCATGCCGAACCACGTAGAGGTGATACACGTGGTGGACGTCTGGCGCTTCCGTTGGCGTCATGACTTCCCGAAGATGGGTATCATAGATGCGAGCAATCTGCCGTCGCTGCTGGTTGTGCTCGTCCAGATGGCGCAGCTTCACCCGTAAAATCGCCGCCTGAAGCTCGTCCAACCGGCTGTTTACGCCCCGTTCGGCGTGGATATAGCGCTGCGTTTGCCCGTAACTACGCAGCCGCCGCAGCCGCTCCGCGAACCGGTCGTCGTTGGTGAGGATAGCCCCGCCATCTCCGTAAGCGCCGAGATTCTTCGTTGGATAAAAGCTGAACGCCGCCAGGTGACCAAATGTGCCCACCAACTGTCCATTGGAACGCGCCCCATGCGCCTGCGCGCAGTCCTCGATCAGCAGGAGATTATGCCGCGCGGCGATCTCCGAAATGGGGGCTATCGCCGCGGGATGACCGTACAGGTGAACCGGAATGATCGCCCGCGTTCGGGGCGTGATCGCCGCTTCGATGGCGGCGGGATCGATGGTGAAGCTTTGCGGATCAATATCCACCAGAACTGGCACAGCCCCCGCCTGCTCGATAGCGCATACGGTTGCGACCGCCGTGTGAGACACGGTAATCACTTCGTCGCCGGGACCCACGCTCGCCACGCGCAGCGCAAGCTCAATCGCGTCGGTGCCATTGGCAACGCCGACCGCGTGCTTGACGCCATGATAGGCGGCAAATTCCTGCTCGAAGGCGGCAACTTCGGGACCCAGAATAAACCACCCGCTCGCCATCACCCGCTCTACGGCAGGCTGAATCTCATCCGCCAGCAGGTCGTACAGGGGTGCGAGTTGATTAAAGGGGATAGTGTTCATGGTTCCCGATCCCGTGTGTTGCCTCGTCCATCCGCGAACACACATTATTGCCGAAGCGATTGGCGACCGACAGGTTCAATCGCCAGCCAGTCCATCCGCAGGCGCGGCGCGGGTTCGTCACTCGACGGAGCGGGGAACACGAACCGGATCTCGTCAATCGGGTTTTGTACCGCGTCTTTCAGAATGAGCGCTTCAAACTGTCGGCTCCCCGCGTTTTCTCGCGTCAATTGTACCGGCATTTGGTTGACAACCACCTGGACAAAATCGCGCACGTCGGACGGCGTCGAATCGACGACCTCGAAGCGCATCTGGTAGTCCGTATCCGGTTCCAGACGAGCATAGAGAATAGGCTGTGGACTCAGTGACACTCGAAAGGACGTTCCATCGCGCAGCGTTTGGGCGGGTGGATTCCAGCCCTGCCCCGGAATCATCGGCTCGTCAAAATCCAGCCACAGCCTATTGTTGGGCAAAAGCTCGATTACAGGCGGCGTACAGTCTGTGACGCGCCAGCAGGTAAAGAATCGTTCCGTCTCGCCGGTTCGCTCCGGCGTCATCCGCTCGCCCGGCGCGTAGCGCGTCGTCTCCACGTCCGCGTTCGTATACGCCGTTAAGTCTCGCGCGAGAACCACGCCCTGTTCATAGCTGTGATCAAAAACAAGGATACGGTCGTAGGGAAGCTGAAGAACGCCCGCCTCTTCATCGGATGTCGTGACTTCTAACGCCGCAGGCGCAAAATCGCACGGCAGCGCGACCCGGCTCTGCCGGTTGCTGGGAACCCCTTCCGGCAGGCAGACAATCGCCGTCAACCCCGGATCGTGATAGAGGTAGCGCAGGGCGTCTTCGATAGGGCTGTACGCCGGGAAAAACCACTCATAACCGATCAGCCCCGTGCGATCGACAATCACAATCGTGGCAGCCTCCTCAAGCTGCGGCGACTGTTCCACAATCCGCCCCAGAAGCCGCTGCTGATAAAGCGACAAACGCACGAAAGACTCATGCTGCTGATAGGCATGAGCCGTCGCCAAGCCGAGAAATCCGATCATCGCGGCGGCGAACAGCCGTCGATTCTGGCGCGTCAGGAGATAGACCACAGCGGCGAGGCACAGCGCTGCCCCAAAGGACGAAAAATAGAAGGTGCGCCAGTTCGCAAATCGGTGCCGTTCGGAAAGCAAATAGGGCAGAAAGCCAAGAAGGATAATCCCCAGCCCGCACAAAACGAGAAATCCGTAGACACGCCGGGACTCCGTAGCTCGCCTGTCCATCCGCCACAGATACACCGTCGCCCCGATCACCAGAGCGGCGAGCGCCAGCATGGGCAGCAGGTAGCCGCCAGTCTCGAAATCGCGCGCGGCTTCAACCCAGCTCGCCACCAGCGTGCGCCTGTAGAGCAGGACAACGGCATCCAGGAGCGCGCGGAGATTAATCCGCGCCCCCAGCAGTTGCGCTTGATAGAGGCTGGCTTCGCTGCTCGCAAATAGGATGAGCGCGCGAGCGGCAAGCAAAATGGGGACGATAAACCACATGGCGCTTACGCGAATCACCCGGCGCGTGATCCCTTTTGCCTTCCAGACGAGTAAGAGCGGAACCGCGAGCGCCAGCGGAAACGCCGTTTCATAAAGAAGCAGGCTGATCGCGAGGGACACGGAAGCCAGCAGCATTCCAAAACCCTTGCCGTCGTCCCAGTAGCGCAGGAGGAAATAAACCGCTGCCAGCATAAAGAGTACCGAGGGGTGACCCGAAAAGGCGCGAACGGTAAACAGGGCGGTATCTGCCGGGTAGATAATGAACAGGAGGGCAGTGAAAAAGGCAAACAGGCGATGCTCAGGGACAAGTCGCGTCAGGGTGTAGTAGCCGAAAATGCCCTTGCCCATGAAGCAGAGCATCAGCAGAAGGTTATACCAGAGGAAGGAGTGCGGATCGAGCGCATTCGCCAGCGCGTGAGGAAACATGGTCAGGGGGCGAACGACCAGCTCGGGATAAGGTTCCGGGCTGTTCTCGTCGATCCAGAAGAGCCGATACCCTGCGTCCAATCGCTGAATGGTCGTCCACTCTTCCACAAGCCCCGGCGTCTTAAATCCGAACGGCGCCCACAACCCAAGCACGAAGACGCCAATCGCGATGACCGGCAGCGCGTCACCGAATTTAGAGCGCGCGTCGCGACGCAAACGGTCGAGCGCGCTGTAGCCCGGTTGAGAAGCGGCAACTGCTCTCAAAAAGTGCCTTTTTCAGATAAAGCTCTACTGGCGAGGAGTCTATCAGAAAGGGGTTAAAAGAGTAGGCTCCCGTTCATTTAGACAGCCGCCGCGCGCTCCACGCCTAACGCAGCGCAGAGGGTTCGGGTTGAAGGGAGGCTGTCGTGTAGGGACTGAAGCGCTGCGAGGCGACGATCATTAGATACGTGACGCCCGCCGAGAGCGGCAGCATCAAAACCTCGGTCCCCGGCGTCCGCAGATAGAGCCACGGGCTGACCAGCACCAGACCGAGCAGCAGCGTCAAGAGTCGGGAGTGTCGCGCCTGATAAAAGCCGATCATGAAGACAGGGATTAGCAACACCAGATAGTAATTCCCGGTTTGAGGAATGAGCAGCAGGGCGCAAAGGATCGCCAGCGCGAACAGGCGCAGTTCAGCCTCGACGGTCGGATGCGCGCGGAATGTGTAGATCGCGAATCCAGGCACGCCGACCACGAGCGCAAGCGTCGCAGCCGCCAGCGGCGCGGGAAGCAGCGAGAGCGCCCAGACAGGAAACGAATACTCGGTGTATGCCCGCACGCCATCGACAAAATCGGGAAGCCACCAGCCGATTCGAGCGAGGCTGATCGCCGTGAGGATGAACAGGACGCCTAAAAACGCGGCAAGCGCCCGCCAGCGCCCGCGCAAGCCGTAACCCACCAGCAGCAGCATCGCCAGCGGCAGGGCGATATTGGGAGGAACGGTCGAAAACGCCAGCGCGACGCCCGCCAGCGTATCGCGCTTTTGCCGCAGCAACCCCATCGCGAGCGAGATCAGCAAGACCATCGAGCCTGTAAACTGCCCGACCAGATAGGTGTTGATGGGATAGCGAAAGACAAACACCAGTCCAACCAGAAGCGCGGCAAACACCAGCGGTTTGGGACGCAAGTCGAGAACATAAAGCCAGACGATGGGCGTCATCAGCAGGCATAACAACTGAAGCGCCATCCACAGCGAGATCGCCCGCGGTGCGTCCAGCAGCAAGAGCGGCGCGAGAATCACCGCCGTATAGGCGGGATGCGCGAAGCGCTGTTCGTCGAATCCCGGTGGGAGCGCCGAGCCAAACATCTGCTCCTGAATGCGGGTTGTGACCGCCGGACGATAGGGGCTTTCGCCTGACCAGAAGGCTTGAGCGCCGACATAACGGGGGACGAAATCGAAGGCAAGCGCGCCTTCCGAGCCAACAAATAATGCGCTCGTCGCCGCAGTGAGCACGAGCAGGCTCAGGAGACACGGGATCGCTGTTAGAACGAGCAGTCGGCTATTCACGTCAGAAGGTTCGGTACCAGATCATCCGCCTTCACTGCGTCCAGCATAACGGAGAATGATGGAAACAAGCGTAAATGCTGAAAGAACACGCGCGAGGAACCACAAACCGGCGTTAACAGGGAAACAAAAAGGGGCGACGCAGACGCCGCCCCGGAGATAGCCCTTGCTTTTCGCGATTACTCGCCCAGCACGATTTCAACGACCGCGCCACTGCCTGGCGCGGCGAACGCGGTGTTGACGCTCACCAGCAGGTTCCCTTCGGCGTTCTGCGCCAGACCGAACGGCTGGGGCAGCCCTTCGGCAATCGGGGTCACCGCGTCTTCCGTCAACTGAACGATGCTGCCAGAGTTAAAGACAGGACCCTGCTCGCCGAATTCCGAGATCAACTGCACGGCATACAGCGTGTCATCTTCGGTGACCAGAATATCGGTTACTGCCGTCAGACCTTCATAGGTGAACAGCAGCTCGCCTTCCGCCGACCAGCGCTCGACATGCCCCATGCCGGGCGCGATGCCCGTGCCGAGGAAGCCGATGTAGATGCTGCCGTCCGAACCAAAGTCGACGGAGGTCGGCACCGGATCATCCGTCCAGGCGTGGTGGGTCTGCAAGCCCTCGTCGGGCGCCCACGTCAGCAGCGTGTTCATGCCGGTGTTGACGATCCACATCCTGCCATCAGGACCCTGTTCGACGTCGCTCGGATTACTGTAGATTTCCTCGGTGCCGTCGGGATTGTTGGCAGCTTCGTAGGCAAACTGATCGATAAAGTTCTTGATGCGCCCCGTCGCCAGGTCGATTTCGATAACGGCGTCGCTGAGAACGGTCATGCCCTGCTGTTCGGAGATCACCAGCCACAGCGAACCGCCCACGGGAACCGCGCGATACGCGCCGAGCGCTTCGGGACCCGCCGCGCCGCTGATGAGGTTCGGAACTGCGACTGAGACCGTGCCATCGGCTGCCAGCACTGTGACCTGGCTTGTAAGCCCCGCGGTCGCCTGCATCCCATCGAACTCGGCGACGACCTTATCGCCACCCGAACCGCCCTCGGCGATGTAGAGATTGCCCGCTTCGTCGAAGGCAATGCCGCGAGGCGAGTTTAAGCCGTCAATCACCACGTTCTCCAATTCAACCGCGGGCGGCATCATTGGCGGCTCTGCTTCCGGGGTCGCTTCCTGCGCGAGCACCGGAGCGGCGGTCATCCCTATCAGGGCGAGCGTGAACACTATCTTACGCATACGAACTCCTTTGACTTGGTCAAATCCTAGCGAATGGTAAACCGGCGCAGCGCATCCGGCAATAAGTCCAACGGATGAAAAAGATCATCCCAATGGAGGATGACTGCGGGGGAACTGCGGCGGGAAGCGTTGCGTGAACGGCAGGTTAACGGGCGATCCGTTCGGGCATGACGTTCGTTTCCGCGAGGTATTCCAAGCCGGCGCGGTCGACAATGGAAACGTAGCGCCCGTGCTTGCGAAGCAGCCCGGCGTTCATCAAGCCGCGCAGCGCCCTGCCCACGACTTCGCGTGTCGTGCCGAGGATGGACGCCATTTCTTCCTGAGTCAGCTTGGACGGCGAATCGCAAATCTGATCGCCATAGGTCGTCTCGTGCAGAAACAGCTTGGCAAGGCGCGATGGAATCGTCCGAAACGTCATGTCTTCGAGCCGTTCCAGATAATCCCGGTTGACGTGCGCCAGCGCCTGTACGAAATTGCTCAGCAGCGTGCGCTCCGACGCCATCAGGTTGAGGAGATTTTGATGACCGATCACCAGCACGTCGGTGTTCGTGACCGCGACCGCGTTCACGGGGTTTGGTCCCCCATCGACCGCGGCGACTTCGTTGAAGGTGGACTGCGCGCGCAGCAGGCTGAGCGTGTGAAGCCGCCCTTCGGCGTTGACGCGGTAAATACGCACCATGCCATCGAGAATCAAATGAAACCCGGCGCAGGCTTCGCCCTCGGCAAAAATGAGCGCCCCCGCCGGATAACGATGCCGGTGCGCCGCCTGCTCGATCTGAGCGCGGCTCAGCATGTCCAAACCGGCGAAGTACGGAATGTGCTCCCAGTCAATCGTCATATCGGCAGTATCTTCATCTCGTGGTTAACCCGATTTGACCACATCGCCCCGTTCGCGGCAAGCATCACTTGGCAAGCGCTCATCCAGATGTCATGACAAGAGGACGTGACGCGCACGGGCTGCGCTATGCACGACGATCCAGGAATTCCAGAACGTGGCGGTTAAATGCCTCTGGCTGCTCCATGTTGGGGAGGTGCGCGCAGTCGGGCATGACGATTTTCTCGGCATTAGGAATCGCGGCGCGCATGAACTCCGCCGCCCGTACAATCTCGGCATTGTCCAGCGCGCCCGCGATGAGGAGCGTTGGAGCGTCGATTTCGCTCAGCCGCTGCGCTGCCGGTGGGTCGAGCGGGCACGCGGGGTGGGCATCGGCAATCCTCATCGTCTGGCTTTCCAGCGCGATCCGGTTCATCTCCGCCGCGCGCCGGCGCACCGGTGCACTCACCTGCTCCGGTTGGCGGAACGGACCGTCGATCCAGATGCGGTTTTGAAGCTCCGAGGCGCGGGCGAGATCGCCCTGCTGCATGGCGGCAAACAACTCCATCAGTTCCGGGGGCATCTCGCCCTGCATCTCGAAACCGCCCGGCGCCGCCGACACAACCACCAGCGCCCATACTCGCTCCGGGTGTTCGAGCGCATAGTCGATGACGACTTCGTCGCTCAACGAACACCCAACAAAAGCTGCGCGTTCCACGCCCAGATTTTCCAGCAAGCGGCGTAAATCCTCGCGGCGGCAGACGGGTTCCGCCGCCGGGTCGGATTTGCCAAAGCCGCGCATGTCAAACCGGATCGCGCGATAACGCGCGGCGAAGGCATCCCATTGGTCATCCCACATGCGGCTGTCGACAAACCCCGCGTGGCTGAGCACGACGGTCTCGCCTTCGCCGCGCATTCCATAATACAGCCTGCCGTTCCCCAGGTCCGCATAGCCGGCGCTCGCGGCGTTCATCGTCGTTTCATCCTCTCATGATGGAGAGCAGCCTTATGGCATTAAGGAGGCTGCTTCCCGATTGGAAGCCCAGTGGAGATGACCGGCTCAGCGCGGCAGCACGGCTGCCAGAACCACCAGCGCCACGACCAGCCCAACGGCGAGCATTCCCATGTTACGCAGGTCGGCGACGACGTAGCTGTAGTCGCGGCGAAGCTCCTCTTCCGTCACGACAAGCGTCGGGTTTTCGAGCAAATCCGCGACGGTTTCCGCGTCCAACTCGGTTTTGCGGCTGCCGCTGCCCACGCGGCGCGCGCCGCGCTGGCGGTGGACGCCAACACGCACGTCCGATACGGCGCGGCGCTGGCTGGCAGGGACCGTGCGATAGGGGTTCGCAGACGCGGCAGGTCTGGGGGGCTTGTCTTCGACGATAGGCGCTTCCGTCTGCGGCTCGTCGGGAAGCTCGCCCCGCTCGATGGCTGCCTGACGCCGGGCGCGTTCTAAGGTTTCTTGCGGCAGATTGGGCGCGCTGCCGCGGTTGCGACGCTTGGACATTGAAGGCTCCTTCACGCCGCAGGACGGCGCGTCTGAATCGCGCTAACTTTAGCACTCCGCCCGCGCGCCGCAACCCCCAACTCCGCTCAGGCATTTCCCAAAATGAGCGGCGGCTGGCAGAGGCGGCTGCCTCAAAGACAAAGCCCACGATGAATGGGTTAAGCCGTGCGGTTGGCGTAGACGACGATGCGCTGATTATTCACCTGGTAGGGATAGCAGGAGATGAGCGTGACCGTTGCCCCCTGGCGCTCGTCCATAACATAGACGTCCGTCGGCTCGACCAGCTCCCAGTTCGCCACTGTGTACGTAAAAACCTGGGTGGCAGTTTGAATCTGGAATTGATCGCCGGGCTGAAGCTGATCGAGATAGCGGAAAGATTCGCCATAGATGTCGTTATGCGCCGCCAGCACGACATTGCCCTGATCGTCGGCGGGCGTCGTGCTGTTGGGTACCTGTCCGATTCCCTGACGCAGCGCCTCCCAATCGACGCCCTGAATAATCGTCTGGTCGAGATTCAGCCTGGGAATAATCAGGCGCAGCGCCGTGTTGTCGGTGGGCGGGGCGCGGCGCGGCGGCGGCTGGATGATTTGATCCTGCACCAGCGGGAGCAGATGCGATGGAATTTCGGCGTAGTTGAATTGCGGCACACCCGCAGGTGAGAACGTGTGCCCGCCGGGCAGAACAACCGCTTCCAGCGTCAACTGCGGCGTCGGCGCGATGGTCGGAATCGAGGCGCGGCGCTGCTCGTCGGCAAGCTGGGCGGCGGAGGCGGTTTCTCGTTCCAGCGTCCCAATCGCCTGAAACAGGCTCGCGCCAATGCCGATCAGCCCCAGCACAGCAGCGACTTCGATCAGCAGCAGGAAACGGTTGACGAAGCGGCGCCACGCGCGTTCGCCGTCCTCGCTCGGCGGCGCGTAGTCCATGTCGTCAAACTCGTCCTCAAAGTGCAGTCCCGAAGCGGTCGGCGGGGCTGCCGCGCGCCGCGCCGCGGGCGCAGGGGCGGGTTTCGGCGCTTCAAAAACGGGTCTCGGCTCGTCCGGCATGACGGGCGGGACGAAGGTTTCCGCACCGCGCGCGGCAGGCTCCGGCGGCAGCGACTCGACCACGACGCGCCCGTCACGGCGGAGCTTTTGCA
>CALMDI010000754.1 GCA_937864975.1 uncultured Chloroflexota bacterium
CCGGAACGCTTGGCACTGTCCAGGGAGTTCAACCCGTCCACCAGGCGGTCGAATCGTTCAGTGGCACTGCGTTTGTATTTTTAGTTTTACGCGCCTTTTCCAGCGGCTGCACTGCCCTCACCGGCATCGAGGCAATTTCCAACGGCATCACAGCCTTCAAGCATCCGCGGAGCCACAACGCCGCGGTGACACTCATCTGGATGAGTTCGATGCTCATCCTGCTCTTTCTGGGGATCACCTTCATCGCCAATCAGATTCATGCGATCCCCAGCCACACCGAAACCGTCATCTCACAAATGGGTCGCACGATCTTTGGCGACGGCAGCGTCCTCTATCTGATGGTTCTGGCAGGAACGGCGCTGATATTGCTGATGGCAGCCAACACGAGCTACGCCGACTTTCCGCGTCTGGCGGCGCTCCATGCAGGCGACGGCTTTCTGCCACGCCAATTGACCTACCGAGGAAGCCGTCTGGTGTTCTCGTGGGGGATTGTCCTGTTGGCGGTCTTTGCGTCGCTCCTGGTGATTGCGACGAGCGCCGTTGTAACGGCGCTCATTCCGCTGTATGCCATCGGCGTGTTCTTGAGCTTTACAATCTCTCAGTCGGGTATGGTGGTTCGTATGCGAAAGATCAGCAAGCTCAAACCCGGAGAAAAGGTTGAAGCTCTGGAGACCGCACTGGAGTATGATCCGCACTGGCGACGAAAGATGGTGATCAGCGCGATTGGAGCCGTATGTACCTTTGTCGTGATGGTTGTGTTCGCGGTTACGAAGTTCGCGAGCGGCGCATGGTTTGTCGTCATTCTCATCCCTGTGCTGGTGGTCATCTTCTTCCGTATTCACCATCATTACAAAGCGGTGGCACACGCGCTGAGCTTACAGGGCATCAAGCCTGATCTTGGCGCGCGCGACGTTCAAACCCTGATCCTCGTTGACGACGTCCATGCTGGTACCGCGCGAATGGTCAACGTTGCGAAGTCTCTCAAGCACCCGTGGGAAGCAGTTCACATTTCGGTCAATCCCGAAAAGACCCAGGCGGTCGTCACGAAGTGGCGCGAGCGCATCGGGGACGGCGATTTGACACTGATTGACTCACCTTATCGCCTGCTCGCGGAGCCGCTGCGGGAATTCATCGAAGAATTGCAGAGTGCTCGTCCCAATATCTATGTCCATATTATTCTCGGACAACTGGTGATGGACACATTTTGGGAGCAGGCGCTGCACCAGAACAGCGCGTTCCTCTTTAATTTAGCGCTGAGCCGGCTGGAACGAGTCATCGTCACCAGCGTCCCCTACCAGATACACGGTGACGAAAGCGAAGACCACTTTGAACGCGATGAGGAGCAAGCGAACCTCGCGGAACCGGTTCCGCGAGCGCCGGGTCGATAACCTGACGGCGCGGTAGTGGCTCAACGTCGTGCCCACTGCGAAAACGACCAAAAATCCTCTCGAATAAGGGGGTTTTCGCTTCGCGGACGATGGGCGTGCCTCCATGTGGGGTATCAAAGCATTATAAGCGTACTCTTCGGCTCACCAATCGAATCTGTGCATGAACGTTGGCTCGCACGGGACGCATGATTTATAGCGTCACGCTCGGCTCCCCCCGTATCCAATAAGAAATTGAGACGCGGTACAAGAACTGCCCAGAATTCAAGCCCTTTCATCTTTTGGGAGTAGGGAATCGTGAGGATATGAGGTCGTCGGGACGACCGAGCC
>CALMDI010000755.1 GCA_937864975.1 uncultured Chloroflexota bacterium
GTAGCAGGCGTCGAGAATCGCCTCGTGCTCGCGGTGCACCCGTTCGGTGTCGTGGGTCGCCGCCATCAGGTGATAGCGGTAGAGCTCGCTGCGTTTCCACAAATTCTGGATAACCTGCAAAAGATGGGTGTTGTCCAGCACGCTGTAAATATCCAGGTGGAACTGACGGTTCAGCGCAATATATGTGCTGACATCGTCGCCAAGGGTCGCCTGTCTCATGTCCGACACAAATCCATCCAGCCGCTGTAAGATACCTGCCGTCAGTCGCGGCACGGCGTGAAAGATGGTTTCCCCCTCGATCAGCGCCCGCGCGAAATACAGCTTATCCAGGTCGTCCGCCGACATTTCAGTGACGAATGCACCCCGGCGTGGATAAATCGTCACCAGCCCTTCCGCTTCCAGATCCTTGAGCGCCTCACGAATGGGCGCGAGGCTAACGCGAAGCTCGTCCGCCAGTTTGTTCTGGTCGATGCGCGCGCCCGGTTGGAGTGTCTGCCCCAGAATCGCTTCCCGGATGCGTTCTTCAACCTGAGCCGCAAGCGTGCGGTGGCTGTCTTCGATAGGTGTGAACGACTTTAACGTCATCCGTGAACCACCTGTCCAGTCGAATTGACTCTTTCGCAATTCGATTTTATAATTTCGAATATCGTATTTCGATTTTACAGGACTTTCGTGTTTTTGGGAAGCGGAGCTTATCGAAGCATTTGCCTGCCAGACACACGAAGGTTCTCAGTAAATCGAAAGGAGGTGTGCTACCCGACGACCTGGTGACTGGCAGTTCAGGGCATAGAAACGATTGAATTATGGAGAGAAACCAATGCTTAGCCGCAGATTGCTAATAGGCTTGATGCTCGCCCTCCTGATCACCGCGACCGGCGTGACCACCGCGCAGGACGAGCCGTCTGTCTTCCGTTTTGCGACCTGTCAGGGAGCGTGGATCGACAACGTAAACGCCATGCTCGTCGAGCAGTTCCAGGAACTGCATCCCGACATCGAGGTGCAGATTGAACCGCTGAACTGCGCCACCGACCTCTCCGTACCGCTTGTCGCGCAGGCGGCAGCAGGCACGCTTCCCGACGTGACCTTCACCGCCGACCTGTTCGTCGTTCCCTTCGCTCAGGCGGGCATCTCGGTGGATATGCGACCGTTCGCGGAAGCCGACCCGGATTTCGATCTCAGCGACGTCTATGAAAATATGCTCGCCCTCAGCGAAGTTGATGGTGAAGGTCTGTACATGATCCCGTCGTCCTTCGACGTCGTGACCATGTATTACAATAAGTCGCTGTTTGAGGAGGCTGGCGCGCCACTGCCCACTGCCGACTCGACCTGGGATGAAATCATCGAGTCGTGCAAGATGATCCGCGAAGTCACCGAAAAATACTGTATCCTCGCCAACAGCGGCGGCACCGGCGATCAGGCGCGGTGGTGGGCGCAGTATGTTCCCTGGATCGTCGGCTATGGCGGACAGATTATCAGCGACGACGGGACGACCGCGATGCTGAGTTCGCCGGAAACGCTGGCGGGCTTGAAGGCGTACACCGATATGTGGACGGTTGACGATATCGGTCAGCCGTTCGACTTTGATCCCGGTGGAAATTGCTTCCTGGTCGGTCAATGCGCGATCTGGCTTCACATCCCGTCGATCATGCAGGCGGTTCGCGGGCTCGACCCGCAGCCCTTCGAGTGGGACGTCGAAGTGATTCCGTCGCTGCCGGAAGGGAAATTTACCGGCATGGGAACCTATGGGTTCACCATCACCGCCAACGCGCAGGATCCGCAGCTTGCCTGGGATTTCATCAAGGGATTGCTTTCCCCCGAAACGCAAACAGCAATCACCTTGCAGTACGCAGGAATGCCACTCCTGCGCTCTCTCCGCGAAAACCCGGATATCGTCGGGCTGGAAGGACCGCCGGACAATATCGAAGCGTTTATCGAGAATGGGGCGAACGGAATCACACCGCCCTACTTCCCCGGCGAGTGTGGCAGTCTGTATGCAGGACAGATCAACTCCGAGATCAACGCTGCGTTTGACGCCGTGATCGTGGGTGGAGTCTCCGTCGAAGAAGCGTTTACGGAAGCGAACGACAACATCCAGGCGTGCCTGGACAGAACAACGAGCGAGTGACACAACGCGATGGCTCGCCGGGGGACTCGTCTCCGGCGAGCCACTCGCCGTTGTCAATCGGTTAACTTAACCCCATAGTGGTACAGCAACAGCAAGAACCTGACCTGTTACAGACTGGTTTCGCTACGCCGCGACTCTTCCCGATACGCGCAGGAAACCAGATGACGCGGACTTGAATCGATCGTCGGGAGGCGAGGATGGCTGCCGGTTTGACGATGGCGCGCCCTGAAAAGAAACGCAGTGCGACCTTCTGGCAGGATACCCTCCGCGGGTATCTATTTATTCTGCCGGTCGTGCTGGGACTGCTGATCTGGACGTTCGGTCCGATGATTGCGTCGGCATACTTCAGCCTCACCGATTACCGAATCATCAGCGATCCTGAATTCGTCGGGTTTCAGAATTATGTCGATTTATTTCAGGACAAAGCGTTTTTCCAGTCGCTCAGCGTCACCATCCGCTTCGGTTTGATGTTTGTCATCCTGTCACAGATTGTCGGGCTTGCCATCGCCGTGCTGCTGACGCAAAAAGTACGGGGACTGACCGTTTTCCGCACGTTCTTCTACCTGCCCATTATTGTGCCCGCCGCAGCTTCGGCGGTGCTCTGGAAGTATCTCTATAACAAGGACTACGGACCGATCAACGGCGTCCTGAATGGCTTCGGACTGTCGTCCGTCAACTGGCTCGGCTCGCCGGAATCCGCGTTGTTTGCGCTGGTGCTGATGGCGGTCTGGTCGGGCGCGGTGACCACGATTATCTACGTCGCCGGGCTGCAGCACATCCCGGAAGAACTGCTGGACTCGGCAAAAATTGACGGCGCGAACGCCTTTCAGCGCTTCTTCTTTGTCACCATTCCTATGCTGTCACCGACCATCTTCTTTAACGTCGTAACCGGCGTGATCGGGGCATTCCAGTTCTTTGTTCCCGCCTTCATCATGACCGAGGGCGGACCGGTAAAAGCCACGTATTTCTATAATTACAACCTCTACGAAAAAGCCTTTAAATGGCTGGAAATGGGCTACGCATCGGCGATGGCGTGGGCGCTCTTCTCGATCATCATTGTCCTCACCTTGATGATTTTCCGCAGCTCACCGCTCTGGGTCTATTATGAAGGGGAGACGCGCTGATGGCGAGCGCCGTTTACAACAGTCGGCTTTCGGACTCCCTACAGGCAAAGGTGACTCGCAGGCGACAGGAGCGCATCAGCAAAGGGATGATTTATGCCCTGCTCGTCTCAGGGGCATTTATTTTCATGCTGCCACTGATCCTGATGATGAGCACGTCGCTCAAGTCCTATACTGAAATCAATCGCTATCCGCCGACGTTTCTTCCAGAGCAGGTTGTGCCGACCAATTACACGGAAGCCTGGTCATTCCCCAACACCATGTTCCCACGGTGGACGTTCAACACGGTGTTCATCATTGTCGCGGTCGTGCCGGGCGTCGTCCTCACGTCGTCGTTATGCGCCTACGGATTTGCCCGGCTGAAGTTTCCGGGGCGTAATCTGTGGTTCACCCTGACGCTGGCATCGATCATGCTGCCGTCGCAGGTCACGCTCATTCCGCTCTACATTCTGTTTCACAAGCTCGGCTGGCTGAACAGCTTTGCGCCCCTCATCGTACCAGCGTGGTTCGGCGGTGGCGCGCTCAACATTTTCCTGCTGCGCCAGTTCTTCATGCAGATTCCGCGCCACCTGGACGAAGCCGCCATCATCGACGGCGCCGGACACCTGCGAATCTGGTGGAGCATTTATCTGCCGCTCGCCCGTCCCGCGCTGATTTCCGTCGCGCTGCTCACCGTATTGTTCATCTGGAACGACTTTTTAGGACCGATGATCTATCTGACGACTCCCGATAATTTCACGCTGGCGCTGGGGTTGAATATCTTCCGCAGCTATTTCACGCAGGTTCCGCGGAACGATTACATCATGGCGATTTCGACCCTGATGGTGCTGCCGATGATCGTGATGTTTCTGGTGGCGCAGCGGTACATCGTGCAGGGGTTTGTGACCAGCGGCTTGAAGGGTTAACGCATGTCGAGGATCGATCATCACGTCTGGAGTCAGCAGCCGAAAATCCTGGCGGAACGCTGCCGCGGGCTGGCGCTGATTTGGACGCCAGACGTCCACTGGTTTAACAACGACTGGCTTGGACCGACGCCGCATATCCACGAAGACGCGACCGAAATCGCGTATATGGCGCAGGGGCAGCTTGAAATCGAAGTCGGGGGCAGCAAGCGCATCTACCAGCCGGGCGATTTTATCCTGATGTCGCCGTATAAATATCATAACTACTGGCATGTGGGCGACGACCCGGTGTGTTTCTTCGTGGTCGTCGCGCCGAACCACAAGTTTCGCCGCCTGCGAACGACCGATTTCACGCCGGACATGCACGAAGGCGACGCGCCCTATGCCAACGTCTTTACCAACGATCCCCTGCCCTCGAATGAACATTTCCTGACACAAAAGGTCACGCTGCAACCGGGCGAGTGCGAAGACCTGCGCGCCCTCGCCCAGCAGGATCGCGTCGTCTACGTCGTCGCGGGGACGGCGCAGGTTCGGATGCATACGCTGTCCGGCGCGCTGGCGGCAAACCAGTTCATCCATATTCCGGCGTCGACCCGCCACCAGATTTGCAACGTCGGCTACGAGCCGCTAACGTACATCTCGCTCACGATTACCGACCCGGATACAGCGCACGGCACGGAACTGAAAGAGGAAGCCTGAATGGCGCTGCGTTTTGCGTACAGCACGATCAACTGGGGCACCAAAGGCGATCTCGCCGCGATGTGCCGCGAAATCCGCGACGCGGGCTGGGTGGCGGTCGAGCTATTTGATCACCCACTCGACTGGCTGGGAACGCCGGACACCCTGCGCCGGACGCTCGGTGGATTGAAGGTCGCGACCTTCTTTGGCGGCTTGGAAGTTCCCGTGAGCGCCGAGCAGATCAACACCCATAAGCGGCGTATGGAATACGCGGCGCTGTTCGGCGCGGAAATGTACGGGCTGGTCGGCGGAACCCGCCTGCGCTGGCGTCCCCCCAACGACGACGAATACAGCAATCTGGCGGCAGCCTGTGAAACCCTGGCGGAGCACGGCGCGGCGCTTGGGATCGGCATCGGCTACCACCCGCACACGGCATGTACCATCGAGACCGAGAGCGAAATCGACATTCTGCTGGAAAAGACCGCGAAAACGCTCCTGTGTCTGGACGTGTCGCATGTCGCGCTGGTCGACGAAGACCCGGTGACGCAGCTTGCCAAGTACCGGTCGCGCACCGGCTACGTCCACATGAAAGACTGGGCGAAAGGCAAGTTTGTCGAGCTGGGCGAAGGCAGCATCGGCATCGATTTCCCGGCGATTCTCGCATGGATGGACGCGCAGCGCTTTGAAGGCTGGATCGTCGTCGAAAACAGCCGCAGCGATGTTTCGCCCGCCTACAGCGCGCAGGTCAACGCCGACTACCTGCGCGGGCTGGGCTATTCGCTGAGCGTCGCGGAAGAGGTGGCGCGATGACGCTGAGCGTGGCGCTCGTCGGCTGCGGCGGCAGGGGCGGCCGTCATACCCTCGGCATGAAGAAGCTG
>CALMDI010000756.1 GCA_937864975.1 uncultured Chloroflexota bacterium
CATCGCGCGAGGCTGGCGATCAGCAGGTCGAGCGCGAGCGCAGGCTCGATGCGCCCAGTCTTCATCTTCAGGTCGGTGTCCTGCAGCGTGCGATAAATCTGCTCCAACTGCGGCAGCGTAAACCCGCGCGTCTGCTTCGCCAGCTTCTCCGCGACAAACCGATGCACGCCGAGCGTCTCGGCAATCTCCGCCGGATAGCCCCCGGTGACAAGATGCTCCTTCGCCAGCAGCAGCAGCCGAAACTGCCGCACAATCAACGCGAACAAGCCGAAAATGTCCTCCTGCTGGTCGAGCAGGCGGTGCAGCAGCATCGCCGCCGCCTGTCCGCGCCCCTCCGCCACCGCATCGATCATCTCGAACATGCTCACGTCCGCCACGTAAGGCGTCAGCAGCACCACGTCGTCTTCCCGTATCGCGCGCTCACCGCCGACGTAACTGGTCAGCTTCAAAAGCTCATTGTCGGCGCGGCGTAAATCGTTGCCCGTCACGCTTGCCAGCGCCGCCGCCGCGCGGGGTTCCATCGTCGCGCCATACTCGGCTTGCGCCCGCTTGAGGATCCACTGGGTGCTGTCTTTCGGCAGCAGAAAGGCTTCCGCGCGCCCGTTCGGGTTCTTCTGCGCCAGTTGCAGCACTTTGTTCGAGTCGCTCAGCTTCTGCCGCTCGACCAGCACCAGCCGAGTCCAGTCCGGCAGCCCCGGCAGCGTGTCCAGCAGCGCTTCGACCGCCCGCTTGCCCGTTTCGCCCGCGCCCTTGCGCGAAATCCAGGCCAGCATTCCTTTGACAATCACCAGCCGCTTATCGGCCAAAAAGGGAAACGAACTGACGGCGTTGATGATCTCATACGCGCCCGTCGCCGAACCCTCAAATTCGCTGGTGTTGAGTTCGCCGTTGGGCGTCTCCGCCATGCGAGTGTGAAAGGTATTGAGTTCCTGTTCCAGGCCGAAATCGTCGTCGCCGTTCAGGATGTAGAAGGTTTTGGGTGCTTTAGCCATCTATCCCTGTACCATGCCTTTGAA
>CALMDI010000757.1 GCA_937864975.1 uncultured Chloroflexota bacterium
TCTGAAGGCGTTCTGCCAGCGCCTGGCTGCGCTGCAAACTGTGATCCAGCGCGTCCCGGCTCGCAACCAGGTCGGCGTTGGTGTGCCGCTCCCGCTGGTAGTGCTCAAGCGCCCACGACGTCACCTGTACCAGCTCGCCTGTCACCTGTGTCGCCAGTCCCGCGCTGAGCAGCATCAGCACAAGGGCGGCGATTTGATGCGGAGTCACAGGGAGCCACGCCCCTTGAACCAGCGATGGAACGGCGAGCGTGACAGAGGCAGCGAGCAGCGCAAGCACCCACGTGTGACGTGGTGGCAGCAGCAGCCCGGCGACGAAAATGAGAGTTGGGAGGGCAAACGGAATAAGCTGGCTGGCAGTCGAATCCGGTTGTGCGAGCGCGATGCCGATGGCTGCAAGGATACTGCTCGCGTAAGCCCACACGGCGGGTAAATAAGCGTGCCGGCGTAAGAGCCTGTATGCGCTTGCGGAGCCGACGAAGACAATAAGGGGAATAAAGAACCAGGACGAAAAACCCCGATGTTCTGTGATCGAGATGTACAGAACCAGCCAGAACAGGATCGGGACACTGATAAGGGTCAGTTTGAGCAATGAGCCAAGACGGTTGGAACGCACTTCAGAAGCGAAATCGTGATCGGATAGCTCCGTCATAGCACCGCCGAAACTATTGACACATAGTTGTGTCGTGTTACTTAATAAATATTATCTCAACTAATCCTTATGGAAGCATTGATGTTCGGTTTGAATGTTGTCGTAAAGGCGAAGATGACCACCCGAATCGGCGTCGTGTCCGACACGCATGGTCTTTTGAGACCGGAAGTGATGCCCGCGCTTGCCGACGTCGACCTCATCCTCCATGCAGGCGACGTCGGTGACGAGGCGATTCTTGGGCGGCTGCGCGAGCTTGCACCGGTGATCGCGGTACGCGGCAACGTCGACCGTGGGGCGTGGGCAACCCGCCTGAAAGCGGCGGAAGTTATCGAGGCTGGCGCGCACCATCTCTACATGCTGCACGATCTCGGCGCGCTCGATCTCGACCCGGTCGCGGCAGGGTTTTCGGGAGTGATCTATGGACACTCTCACCAGCCGTCGATTGAGCCTCGCGGCGGCGTGCTGTACCTCAACCCCGGCAGCGCCGGACCGCGCCGCTTCGCCCTGCCCGTGACACTGGCAATGCTGACCGTCGCCGGAGACAGGCTGGACGCGCGGCTAATTCATCTCAAGGCAACCTGAAGGATCAGAATTGCGAACTTCCGACGGCTCGGCTTGTGTAACGGCGCAGAAATTCTCCTGGATGGCAGCATTACGCCAGGCTGCGTCATGCCGGCATGAGCGAGGGATGGTTGCCCTGGACTGGTATTCGGACGATAAGTCGGCGTTCATCGCCAACAATGAGTGGGTGCTAGCGTCACTTTCAGGGAAGGCAACGAGCGTCAGTTCAGATTCTCGAAGAGTCCCGCGGCGCCCATGCCGCCGCCGATGCACATCGTCACCATGCCATAGCGGCTGTGGCGGCGCTTCATTTCGTTGACAAGCTGCACGGTCAGCTTCGCGCCCGTACAGCCCAGCGGATGCCCCAGCGCAATCGCGCCCCCGTTGACGTTGACGCGATTCGGATCCATTTCCAACTGGCGCATGACGGCGAGCGTTTGGGCGGCGAACGCCTCATTCAGCTCGATCAGGTCGATGTCGTCCAGCGTCATGCCGACGCGCTTGAGCAGCTTCGGAACTGCCGCGACGGGTCCAACGCCCATAATTTCCGGGCGCACGCCTGCGACGCCAAACCCGACAAAACGCGCGAGCGGCTTAAATCCGAGACTCTCCGCCTTCTGGCGCTCCATAAGGATGACCGCCGCGGCGCCATCGCTCAGCGGGCTGGAATTGCCCGCTGTCACCCGCCCGCCCTCGCGAAAGACCGGCTTGAGCTTCGCCAGCGCTTCGAGCGTGGTGTCGCGGCGCAAATGCTCATCTTCGTCGATCACGCGGCGCGCCATCTGGCGCGCGCCGTCCTCGTCTATAAACGTTTCCTCGACCAGATAAGGCACGATCTCGTCGCGAAACACGCCGGCATCAATTGCCCGCGCCGCTTTTTGGTGGCTCGCGGCGGCAAATTCGTCCATCGCCTCGCGCGTGACGTTGAACTCGTCCGCGACGCGCTCCGCCGTGTGCCCCATGCTCATGTAAACCTCAGGCTCGTTTTCAGCCATATGGGGATTGGGGCTTAAACGGAATCCCGACATTGGCACCAGCGACATGGTTTCCGCCCCGCCCGCGATAATCACGTCCGCGCCGTTCGCGATAATGCGCTCGGCAGCGCTGGCGATGGTCTGCAAGCCGCTGGAGCAAAAGCGATTGACGGTTTGCGCGGGTACGTCGACCGGCAAGCCGGCGCGCAAGGCAACAACACGAGCGAAATTTAACCCCTGCGCGCCTTCGGGCATCGCGCAGCCAATCATCACGTCGTCTACCTCCATCGGATCGAGCCTGGCTTCGGCTTGACGCAGCAGGTCACGGATCACGACCGCCGCCATCTCGTCCGAGCGCGTGTTACGGGTAACGCCGCGCTTCGCTTTGCCGACGGCGGTGCGCGCCCCGGCGACAATCACTGCCTCACGCATGAGTTTCCAATCCTCTTGGTCTTTATTCCCTTGTATCGGGTGGGGTAGAAAGCAATTGTTCGAGTTGTTGGATTAATTCAGGGATACGCTCTTGAACTGTTTTCCAAACCGTATCGTCATCTATACCGAGATAATCATGCACAATACGATTACGCATTCCGATCATCGGTCGCCACAGAATGTGCGACTGTGCATCCTGAAACTCAGGTGAGACACGTCCGGCTGCTTCACCGATGACCTGAAGCCAATAGCGATAGGCTGCCTGAATTGTCTCATTCCCATCATACTCGGCACGCGAAGTGCGCTTTGCAAGCGCTTGAAGTTTCTGGGCGTAATCCAACATGTGGCGCAGGTAGATTTCGTCATTCTTCATACTGTACCTGTGCCGTGCGGACAACTTGTTCGCGTATATGACGGTTAAGGGCTTTGTGCGTGACCAAATCTACAGTGCGTCCGCCAAAAAGTGTTGAAAGCTCCTGTTCGATTTGATATAAACTGAAAAAGTCTGGTGTCTGCCCGTTCTCGAACTCTACCAGCACGTCAACATCGCTCGTGTCACTGAAATCCTCTCGCAATACCGAGCCAAACAAAGCCAGCTTTCGGATGTGATGCCGCTGGCAGAAGGCTTCGAGCTGCTGCGTCGGCACAGGTATTGGTCGCAGTGCCTTATCTGACATGATCTTCCCCGTTATTCCTCATTGACTGTCCGGCACGACTTTCTATTGAATTGCCGATCAGGTCGATACTCGTCTCAGTATGCCACTAATTCCTCAGCGGTTTGTTATTTTGCAGCATGTACGCCATGCGTTCGAGCGTCTTTGGCTCGCGAACCAGCTCCATGAACGCCTCGCGCTCCAGGTTGAGGATGGCTTGCTCCGGCACCCAGCCCGACTCGGTGAGCGCGCCCCCCGTCAATACATAAGCCAGCTTGCGCGCGATCACCGTGTCATAGTCCGTTGCCAGCCCGCTCTCGCGGTAGCCCTCCACCGCGACGAGCAGCGCGGCATAGGCGTCGCGCCCCGCCGCCCACACGTTCCCCGCGCGCTGCGGCACGTAACCGTCGGCTAGGTGCAGCGCCTCGCGCTTCGCCTCGCCCAGCAGATGCGCGCGGTTCATGACGACGCGGTCGCAGGGAGACAAAATCCCCATCGCGCGCGCCTCCTTGGCGCTGCCGCTGACTTTTGCGGTCGCGATTTGCTCGAAGATTTGAAGCAAGTGCGGCAGCGGGTCGGCGTTGGGAGCCGATTGCATGACCGGGTTGAGGACGCGCCGCAGCATTTCCTTACAGCCGCCGCTCGCCGGAATAATGCCCACGCCCGCTTCGACCAGCCCCGCGTAAAGTTCCATGTGCGCCACGATGCGCGCGCCGCTCATGCCGACCGTGGCGAGCGACATGGCATTCGGCTCCGGCAAAATCGACCGGTCAACTTTCTTTGCCTCGGCGTAGAGGCGATTGAACCGGCTCAGCGGATTCTGGACTGGGTATGGAGTCGCGACCATATGGGTTCAGTATGTGGTTCGGCCCAGCGCGGTGTCCGACGCAGGCCTGAAGACGACTGCTGTGCTGTCCTCGTGAAGAATCATCCAGTCTTCCTCCCCCGCCAGAGCCGTGGCGAGCGGAGAGTCAGGTGATACGATGATGGTCCTGATGTCCCATCGGCGTATCTCGTCCTGCCAGCCCGGTTTTGCTGATTCGATCGTCGAGTACGTCTGCATCGTTGTCCTGTTGAACTTCAGCGGATCGACCGCGAGACGGGTCTGCCCCTGTGGCAGGTCCAGGTCGCAGCGCTCGACGCTACTGGCGGCGAGGTACTCGCGGTCGGCGCCGTCGCGGAGCAGCTCGCGGACGAGATGGGCGAGGAGCGCGTAGTCCGTGCCCGGCCGGGCGGCGAGGTGACGCGTCGCGAGGCGCGCGGACTCGGTGAGGCGGGCGTCGACGACCCAGAGCTCGCTTTCGTCGGGCGTAAAACCGACGCCGTGGCTCGGACATCCATGTCGTTTGACCGGTCCCTTCTGGTATCCGGCTACTTCGACGCGCCACAGCTTTTTGCCCGTCTTCAAATCGCCGACTTCAAAACCGAGCAAGTCATTGACGCATACGACGCAGCGCTCGCGACGCGAATCGATGGTGAACGGGCGAATGCTCGCGCTGAAGGGACCAGCGCGGTGCGTAATTTCATTCTTTGACGTATCGACGATCGACAAGAGCGGAGACTTCAGCCCGGCCAGATACGCTTGCTGATTGTCCAGACTGACGATCGTATTGTGCGCACCGGAATTGGGTTCGAGTTTGGCAACGATTTCGCCATCCTGATTGATCACGTGCCAATGCGGCCCTTCGAACGACGGCAAGTAAATCCGCTTGCCATCGGAGGTCATCGACATGCGGTCACAGCCGCCCGGGTAATCCTTTTCCCAAATCAACTTTTCGCTGGCGAAATCGACGCACATCAGCGAGCGAATTGTACTGATGTAAAT
>CALMDI010000758.1 GCA_937864975.1 uncultured Chloroflexota bacterium
CGCCGCCCGAATCGGATGGAAGACCCGCTCTTCTTTGTGCTCGCGGTGCTGAAGCGGCAAGCCAAACGCTTCGTGCCAGAACTTGAGCGCCGTATCGACATCCGGCACGACGACGGCGACATGATGGATTCGGATTGGCGGCATAATAACCTCAACGAGTTAACGCAAAGAGGCAAAGAAGCAAGGACGCAAAGAATAACTCAGTTTTCCCTTTGCGCCTTTGCCTCCTTGTGCCCTTGCGTTAACTCCTTTGCATTCGACTTCGCGGTTCAAATCGGCGCGTGCGCTATAATTGGGAGAGATGAGCGCGCGGGAGGAGGCGGAGATGGTCGCCAGCGAACAGACGGGGCAGCCGCTCACGGTGCAGATCACCGAGGAACACGAGATGCTGCGGCAGGCGGTGCGCGAGTTTGCCGAGAAGGAAATTGCCCCGATTGCCGCCGAGTACGACGAATCGGGCGACTTCCCGCTTGACACCATTCGCAAGATGGGCGCGATGGGCTTGATGGGCATCGAAGTGCCGGAGGAGTACGGCGGCGCGGGCATGGACACGCTCGCCTACGTCCTCAAGATGATCGAGGTCGCCAGAGCCGATGCCAGCCACAGCACGATTGTCAGCGTGAATAACTCGCTGTTTTGCCACGCGATCCTGAAATTCGGAACCGAGGCGCAGAAGCAGACCTATCTCCGCCCGGTGGCGAGTGGCGAGAAGATCGGCGCGTACAGCCTGACCGAGCCGATGTCCGGTTCGGACGCGGGGAACATGGCGAGCCGCGCGGTGCTGAACGAAAAAGGCACGCATTACATCATCAACGGGCGCAAAAGCTGGGTCACGAGCGGTCCGGTGGCGGACACGGTCTTGCTGTTCACGATGACCGAGCCGGAGAAGCGACATAAGGGTATCACCGCCTTTATTGTCGAAGCGAGTCAACCGGGCTTCATTCGCGGCAAGAAGGAGCCAAAGCTGGGCATCCGCGCCAGCGCCACGAGCGAGCTTGTCTTTGAACATTACGCCTGCCCGGTCGAGAATGTCCTCGGCGCGCCGGGGGACGGCTTCAAAATTGCGATGACCGTGTTGGACGCCGGGCGCATCGGCATCGCCTCGCAGGCACTTGGGATTGCCGAAGCCGCTTACGAGGCGAGCGTCGCCTATGCCCGCGAGCGCGAAGCGTTCGGGCAAGCCATCGGGCAGTTTCAGATGATCCAACAGAAGATTGCCGATATGAAGACGCGCATCGAAGCCAGCCGCCTGCTGATTTATCACGCGGTACAGGCGAAGGAACGCGGCAAGATCACGGGCGAGCGCTACACGCTGGAAGCCAGCATGGCGAAGCTGTTCGCCAGCGAGACGGCGATGTTCGCCGCGCATCAGGCGGTGCAGATTCACGGTGGCATGGGCTACAGCAAGGAACTGCCGGTCGAGCGCTATTTCCGCGACGCCAAGATCACCGAGATTTACGAGGGCACGAGCGAGATTCAGCGCGTCGTGATCGCGCGGCAAGAACTGGGGCTGCGTTAGTGCGCGCGGCGGTGCTTTACGAACATGGCGCGCGCGAGGTGGTGCGCGTGGTGGACGACTTGCCCGTGCCAGAGCCGGGCGTGGGCGAGGTTCGCGTCCGCATCAAAGCCATCGCGCTGAACCGTCTCGACCTGTGGGTGCGCGAGGGCTGGAAAGGACTCCAGCTACAGACGCCGCACGTCACGTCTGCCGACGGCGCGGGCATCGTGGATGCGGTCGGCGCGGGAGTAGCGCATTTTGCCGTGGGCGACCGTGTGTGCATCGATCCCACGCTTGTCCCTGCCGAATGCGCCGAGACGATGGCGGGGCGGGAACACCTGTGTGATGGCAGCGCGATTCTGGGCGAGCATACCCAGGGCGTGGCAGCGGAGTACGTCGTGCTTCCGGCGCGGAACCTGCTCAGGCTGCCCGAACACGTCTCGTTCGCAGAAGCGGCTGCGGCGGGACTGGTGTACGTGACGGCGTGGCACTCCCTCATCACGCGCGGCGGACTGCAAGCAGGCGAGTCGGTGCTGATTATCGGAGCGAGCGGCGGCGCGAACACGGCGTATTTGCAAATCGCGAAGCTGGCGGGCGCGACCGTGTACGTGATCGGCAGCGACGCGGCAAAGTGCGCGCAGGCGCGCTCGTTGGGCGCGGACGTGACGCTCGACCGCTCGCAGGACGAGAGCTGGTCGAAGACGCTGTTCAAAATGACCAACCGTCAGGGGGTGGACGTGGTCGTGGACAACGTGGGGCAGGCGACGCTGTTCGACAGTATCCGGTCGGTCAAGCGCGGCGGGCGGATTCTCATCGTCGGCGCGACCAGCGGACCTCAGTTCAATCTGGATATTCGATATTTGTTCTCGAAGCAGATCAGCCTGATCGGCAGCACGATGGGACCGCACGGCGATTACGTGCGCGTCATGAACCTGGTGTTTGACGGTAAGCTGAAGCCCGTGATCGGGGCAAGGCTGCCGCTGGCGGATATTCAGGAAGGGCACCGCCTGCTGGAAGACGGCGACGTCTTCGGCAAGGTGGTTCTGGAGATCGACGGTTAGCTCATGAGCCGCAGCATTTACGCGCCCCACATGCCGACGCTCCGCGCCATCATCGAGGATACGGGCGTGGAGTCCCTGACGCAGATCACGCGCCGACCGGGGGTGGGCGACGTCTATCGCCTTGCGATCTTCCGCCATGACGGTCAGGCGCGCGACTCGGTGGCGACGATTATCCAGCGCGGGCGCGACGATATTCGTCTGGAACTGACGCATCGCGCCGCGCTGAACCGCCGGGCGCTTGTCTATGCAATCCCGTTCCGACGCTACGAGCCATTCGTCGCCGCGCTCCAGTCGATTCGTTTTGACCAGCTTCGCGACCAGCCCGACCTTCCGCTTTACAGTATCGATCTGTGGCTGATGGAGCGCGCGGCAGGCAGTTTTACGCGCGGCGTGATCGTCGCGCCCGCGCTCGCCACCGACGCATATGCTATTCTGGTGGATGCGATGCGGCAGTATCTCCCCGAAGCTTTACGAGAGGCGCGTTAATGGAGAATGACCTGACTCATCTGAAACGGCTGCAAACGCTGGCAGAGCACAGCGACGTCTATCGCGATTCGCAGCGCATGGCAATCATCGACTGTGGCTCGAACAGCTTTCGTCTCATCGTCGTTGAGTACGTGCCGCACCTCAGCTTCAAAGTGACCGATGAGGTGCGCGAGTCCGTCCGCTTGAGTGAAGGGATGGCAGAATCGGACGCCATGAGCGCGGCGGCGATGGATCGCGCGGCGCGCGTGATGCAAATCTACAGCGCGTTTTGCGAAGCGACGGGCATCACCGACATCGTCGCCGTTGGCACGAGCGCCATTCGCGACGCGCGCAACCGGGCATACTTCCTCAAGCGAGTCCTGACGGAATCGAATATTCCGGTGCGCGTGCTCACCGGCGATCAGGAAGCCTATTACGCCTATCTCGCCGCCGTCAACAGCACGACGTTGAGCGACGGGTTCGTGATTGACCTCGGCGGCGGCTCGCTGGAGATCATTCGCGTCAAAAATCGCCAGATCACGCACGCGCTCAGCCTGCCACTGGGCGCGGTGCGCGTGACAGAAGGCTTCCTGCGCTCTGATCCGGCGTCGGCGAAAGAGATCCGGCGGCTTCAGGAACACCTTCAGGAACAATTCGGCGCGCTGAAATGGTTTCGCGCCGAGCCGGAGATGACGATTATCGGAGAGGGCGGCTCGCTGCGGCTGATCGGGCGGCTGATTCAGAAGCAGACCAATTACCCGATGGACACCCTGCACGGCTACACGATGACGCGCACGCAGATCGACGCGATGACGAGCCAGCTTTCCTCATTCAGCATCAGCCAGCGGCGCAACCTGTCCGGGATGAAGACCGACCGCGCCGATATTTCGCTCGGCGGCGCGATGGTGGTCTCCGAAGCGCTGCGCGCGTGCGGCGGCGAGCGCATGACGATTTCCAGTCAGGGCTTGCGCGAGGGCTTATTTTACGAGCGTTTCCTGAACGGCAACGGCACGACGCCGATGTTCGCCAGCG
Organism: uncultured Chloroflexota bacterium; assembly: GCA_937864975.1. GTDB lineage: Bacteria > Chloroflexota > Anaerolineae > Aggregatilineales > Phototrophicaceae > ZC4RG36. Next base: position 4,057 of record CALMDI010000758.1, read on the forward strand.
TGCGGCAGGCGACCGTTTTAAACCTGGCGCATCTGTATCGCTTTCAGGAAAAGCACGCCGAGCACATCGCCCGGCTGACTCTGTCGATGTTCGACCAGCTTCCACCAGAGGTGCATCTGTGCGGTGCGGTCGAGCGCGAGTTGTTGTGGGCGGCGTCGATGCTGCACGACATTGGCGTTGCCGTCGATTATCACGATCATCACAAGCACAGCGCCTACCTGATTCTCAATGGCGGCTTGCCGGGTTACACGCACCGGGAAGTCGCGCTGATCGCGCTCATGGCGCGGTATCATCGCAAGGGGAAGCCAACGCCGGACGAGTTCGCCGGGCTTCTGTTACCTGAAGATAACAAGCGGCTGACCCAGTTGTGCGCGCTGCTTCGGCTGGCGGAGCAGATGGATCGCTCGCGCGATGGCGCGGTGAAGGATGTCTCGCTTGACGTGCAGGGCGGGCGGGCGATCATGGACGTGGTTTTTCGCGGGGACGATCAGGTGGCGCTGTGGGCGCTGGAACGCCACACCGACATTTTCGAGCAGGCGTTTGGGCTGAAGCTGCAGGTCATCCCGATGCCGGAAGAAGAGAGCTATGGCGAGCTATAAGGAAGACGAACTCAAACTCTACGTGCCGGACCTGATTGCCGTGCGCGAGCGCCTGGAGCATTCCGGCGCGGTGCTGGCACGCGCCCGCATTCCAGAGCGCAACGTGCGTTACGACGACGCCGAAGGATCGCTGTCCGCGCAGGGAAAGGTTTTGCGTCTGAGGCAGGACGTCGCCGTGCGCCTGACGTATAAAGAAGGCGACACCGCGGGCGAGGGCGGCGTCCTCTCGCGTTTCGAAGCGGAAGTGGAAGTGGACGACTTCGACGCGATGCAGATGATTCTGAGCAAGCTCGGTTACCACCCGTACATGATCTACGAGAAATTCCGCACGACTTACGAGTGCGACGAGTGCGAGATTCTCCTGGACGAAATGCCGTATGGCAACTTCGTAGAGATCGAGGGCGAGTCAGAAGCGATTCGGCACTTGCGGCACCGGCT
>CALMDI010000759.1 GCA_937864975.1 uncultured Chloroflexota bacterium
ACTTCCGTTACAACGAAAAAGAGACGGTGCTGGAAGATTTCTCGCTCACGATTCGCCCCGGCGAGACGCTGGCGCTCGTCGGGCATACCGGCGCGGGCAAGTCGAGCATTGGCAAGCTGGTCGCGCGCTTTTATGAGTTTCAGGAAGGAACCATTCGGATTGACGGTCACGACATCCGCACGCTCGACCTGCCGAGCTATCACACTCGCCTCGGCATTGTCACCCAATCGCCGTTCCTTTTCGATGGGACGATCCGCACCAACATTCGCTATGGTCGCCGCGGCGCGACCGACGCCGAGGTCGACCGTGTCGCGCACATGATCGGACAGGGCGACTGGATCAACAGCCTGCCAAATGGACTGGATACCAAAGTTGGGGAGCGTGGCAGCAGCCTGTCGATGGGTCAGCGACAGCTTGTAGCGCTTGCCCGCGTCCTGCTGCAAGACCCATCCATCTTTATTCTGGACGAAGCCACCGCCAGCGTCGCCCCGCTGACCGAAGCGCTGATTCAGGAAGGATTGGATGTCGTCCTCAGCAAGCGCACGTCTATCGTCATCGCCCATCGGCTCTCGACCATCAAGAACGCGGATCGCATTATCGTGCTGAGTCAGGGGAAAATCATCGAGGAAGGTAATCACGAGTCGCTGCTGGCACAGGGCGGGCACTATGCCGACCTGTACAATACCTATTTCCGCCACCAGTCCCTGAGTTATATCGAGAACTCGCGCAATCTTGTTCCTGAAGTAGCGGACTAAACGCAAAACGGACTTGGATATGCAAGAAACAGCCCTGGCGATGATCGGGGCTGTTTGCCGTATGGATATAGTCGTGGAAGCAGGCGCCAAATGCTGTGCTTATCTCATCGAACGTTTGTCGAACGGGGTTGCTCTCAGGAGAAGTTTTTTAGGAAAGCGCCCTGATGTGTGTTTTCCCATCCGCGCTTCATCGGTTCGTCCCAGTCATTCGCGACTTTCCCTTCGGATCGCCATAACCCGTCATTGTTGACCATCCGCCCTGCCAGCCACCAGCCATAGAGCGCCGCGACCAGACTCGTCGGCAGTCGCCACCAGAGAATCGTCGTCGCGCTCATATCGTAGCTGTTCGTCGCCACGCCGACGCCTGAAAACATCAGCGCTGCCGCGATCACGACCGACACGCCGCGGATGACACGACGGTGCGCCGAACTGCCAATCTGCTCGCGGAAGGCGACCCACGTAATCACGCTCGACGCCAATCCCACCAGAACCCCAACCGCCAGCCCGACGACCGCGCCCGTGATCGCGCCAACGACCGAGATCAACAGCAGCGTCCCCAACTCCGCTTCCTGCCCAAACAAAGGCGAAACGAGCGCCAGCGGCAAAAGAATCAGCGGAAAGACGCCGCCGAGGACCAACCCGCCGAGAAGTCCCGCGCCACTAAATACCTTTGTCACCGACCAGATCATTCGAAGCGCCATGATTTGTTGAGCCTGTCTCGCCGTTCATTCGGATGCACAACATCCTACAGCATCCGAGCGCCGCCTTACATCCGTCAAAAGGCGGAACCTGTCCATACACCAGAGGTCGTCCTCCTTTTCAGAAGGCGGGCGGTGCTGCCCGGTATGGTTCCTGGTGGCGCATTGCGCGGGCGTCCAACGGAAAGCACAACCGCTTCGCACCCCCGGCATGTGTTCCCTCATTCTCTCGTCACGCTTACCAGACGCCCTCCGGGTCGCCCGCGGTGCTGAACACCACGCGCTTCACCCCTCTCACAGAGTTCGCTTGAACGGCAAACGCCATCCGTTAGAAAGGCGTTCCAGAAGTCCGCCGGGTTGGGTTCTGTTTTATAGTTAGGAGGGTATCCTGCGCCAACCCTGACCTATACGAGAGGTTATGATGCATATTGTGCTGGTCGACATTCACGTAAAGCCCGAACACCTGGAACGATTTATCGAACTCACCACCGACAACGCCGGCAACAGTCGGCAGGAACCGGGCGTTCTGCGCTTCGACTTCATTCAGGATAAGGACGACCCGACTCATTTCGCGCTGGTCGAGGTCTATCGAACCCCGGAAGACGTCGAGCGGCACCGAGAAACCGCGCATTATCTGCGCTGGCGCGACAGCGCGCCCGACCTGATGGCGCAGCCGCGCGTCGGCACGAAGTACCGCAACATCGATCCGACGGATGAGGCGTGGTGATAGCAATTGGCGATCAGCGGACAGCGATCAGCTTTCAGCTAGAACCAATGCAAAAGATTTAACACAGAGCAACACGCGCGGGGTTCCCGCCAAAGGCGGGAACTTTAGTCGGCGCAAAGCGCCGACCCCTAAGCGAGACAGAGGAACAGAGGAGTCAAATAAAAATCGCTCCGTTTGTCTGTCCCTCGGTTGGTGTGCGTTAAGTTTTGTTTTTCATTCGCTGAAAGCTGATCGCTGACCGCTAGCAACGCCTACGTGATGGGTTCAAGCCAGTATGTGGCTCCGCTGCCTTCCGCCGTCCAGCCTACAACGCCGTTGTAATTGACCTGCCACCATGCCAGGCTGTCGGCGCAGGTCGGACCCGCAAGCACCGCGAAGGTACCACCGCCCGGTATCTGACCGAGAACCGTGCCGTTAACGGTCGGCGCGTCGCGCAGATTGTTGGGCGTGTCACCCAGCACGCGCCCGGCTAACCCGACGACGAGACGCGATGGCTGGAAATTGGGGCAAATCACCGCGGTCGCCAGCGAAATCGGCGTCGGCAGAGGCGCATCCGGCGTGACGGCGAGCGTCACCACCTGCCCGACTTCCGTCACCACCGGCTCGCCCACGCCCGCGCCCTGCCCGACACGCCACGCCATCGGACTTGCGATCACCTGAGAGATTACCTGACCCAGCCCAACGTCCGGCACGTTCGCGCCCTGCGTGCCTCGCAAGACGCGGACGACATCTTCATACTGGTTCGTTTCCGGCACGAAGAAGCTGAACGCGACGGTGCGCCCATCGGGATAGAGCGTGATCCGCTCGGACGATGGGTAAGGCGCGCGCGGAAACTGATCGACAAGGCTGCCGTCGGTATCGACAATCTGCCACACCGGCTGACCATCCGCATCCATCAGCGGGATGATCGCCAGCGAGGTTTCAGGAGCCAGCGTGGTAAAA
>CALMDI010000760.1 GCA_937864975.1 uncultured Chloroflexota bacterium
CCGTTGATGTGCGTTACATCCACCAGCGCAGTGACAGGGGCATGGTTGCCGCTTTGCATGTCAAGGATGAGGTCTGTGCCACCGGCAATGATCTGCGCCTGGTCGCCATATTGGCGCAAAAGCCCCAGGGCATCGGTGACGGTTTTTGGTGTGTGGTAGTGCTGCCAGTGTGTCATGCTCTCGCTTTGGCCCGTTCTATATTTGCCAAAAGGGTACGTCCATATTCTCGCTTTATTATACCAGCGTAATTATACCAGCGTAATTATACCAGCGTATGTCAATCTGTGCAGTAGGGCTTTTTGCACAAGGTTGCATCTCCAATTTGTTCTAAAAGATGCCTTGCAAATGTCGTGAAAGGGAATAGAAGAAGGGACTTCAAAGCTGGAAAGAACGTCGGTTGTGCAGAGTCAATGGAGATTTTTACAGTGGGGATTTTCACAGGGGATATTTACGGAGCCTGGGATACCCACGTTGTGGCTTTTCCCGTCTGTTGCCCCAGGAACATGCGTAGTTGTGCGCCGTGTTCCTGCACATGACGCAGACTGTAGAGTTGAAGCTCGGCAAAGGCAACTCTCCCCAGGAAAAGCGGCACAACTGGTAAGCCTCTTCGCTGAATAGTGCTAATCGTCTCCTGGCACTTGCGGCGACACGCTTCTTACCTCGTTTCGTTCATCCGACTTCGAGTTGGATCGTCACGGTGTCCCCTTCCTCAAGCTTTTCTGCTTTTCGTACACTCGCTTTGACAGGCACAATGTAGAGGTCATCTTTGGGAAATAACGACGTCTTCCACCCTGTGTTGCCGATCTGAACCTGTACCGGAATGACGCCCCAACCATAAGTTACGGAGCGTGATATCGCTTTCAGTTCGCGGCTCTGCTCTTCTGGAATGGTAACGAAGAACCATGGGGCAGGTCCACGCCAGAACCAAATTTCGCCATTGAACACGAAATCCATTGAAACGCCTACCTATCTCTGGAGGGAATTTATGAATCGGTCAGTCGTTACATCACCGGGGCAGGGTTTTCGCTCGCTATTCACAGTATAGCGTTCTCATGTTGAAAAGAGCGTAACACGCTTTCGGGGCATACCGACGTGTACCCCCGTTTTGCGGATTCATCGCACAGCCGCCGCCCAATCCTCGTTGTAGGACACGTAGAGCGCCAGCCCCATCGGGCGTTACGGATTCGCAAGCTGATTGCCTTGCCATCGGCGGCGTTCTATAGTTGTAACGGCGGCTTGCACACGCCGCCGGGGGAGGTGAGGCGCAATGGCAGAAATTCGGCTGACGACGCTCGCTGCCTGCGCGGGTTGAGCGGCAAAACTGGGTCCTGAAGACCTGGCGCACGTGCTGCGCCCGCTGGCTGGACTATTCCCAATTGAAGATTATCCCGACCTCATCGTCGGCTTAAGCGCGCCGGACGATGCGGCGGTGTACGCGCTGGACGCCGAACGCGCGGTGGTATCGACGGTGGATTTCTTTCCGCCGGTTGTCGACGATCCGTATGCCTTCGGTGCGATTGCGGCTGCCAACGCGCTGAGCGACATCTACGCGATGGGCGGCGAGCCACTCTTTGCTATTAACCTCGTCGCCTATCCTGACGGGCTAGGGCTGCCCGTTCTCACCGAAATTTTGCGCGGCGGCGCGGAAAAA
>CALMDI010000761.1 GCA_937864975.1 uncultured Chloroflexota bacterium
GGGGGACCGGGCGCGGAGGCGATTCGCCGAGTGGGGATCAAGACCGAGGCGCGCGCGCTGATGGAAAAAGCAGGCGTGCCCCTCGCGCCGGGTTTTCAGTCCGATGCCGGCGACGACGCGGCGTTTATCGAAGCGGCGGCGCGGATTGGCTATCCGGTCATGGTGAAGGCGGCGGGCGGGGGCGGCGGCAAGGGCATCCGCGTGGTGCGTGACGCGGCAGACTTGCCCGCGGCGCTGGCGGGCGCGCGGCGTGAAGCGGCGAGTGCGTTTGGCGACCCGCGTGTGTTTCTGGAACGCTACGTCGAACGGGCGCGGCACGTCGAAATTCAGGTGATGGGCGACACCCACGGCAGTCTCGTGCATCTGTTCGAGCGGGAGTGCAGCGCGCAGCGTCGGCACCAGAAAATTATCGAGGAGTCGCCGTCGCCGCGGCTGGACGCCGAAACGCGGGCGCGCATGGGCGAGGCGGCGGTTGCCGCGGCGCGGGCGGTCGGCTACGTCAACGCGGGCACCGTCGAATTCATCGTGACGCCGGACGGCGAATTCTACTTTTTGGAGATGAACACGCGGCTTCAGGTGGAGCATCCTGTGACGGAACTTGTCACGGGAATCGACCTCGTCAAGCTGCAATTCGCGGTCGCTTCGGGGGAAGCGCTGCCGTTCGCGCAGGACGACCTGACGCAGCGCGGTCACGCCATCGAGTGCCGCTTGTACGCCGAGGACGCGCGCAGCGGTTTTCTGCCCGCGGTTGGACCCCTTTTACACTTCGTGCCGCCTGAAGGACCGGGTATTCGTGTCGATTCGGGAGTTCAGACGGGCGACGAGATCACCATACATTACGATCCGATGATCGCCAAGATCATCGTCTACGAGCGAACGCGCGCCGCTGCGATTGAGCGCATGGAAGCGGCGCTGGCGCAGACGGTCATCCTCGGCGCGACGACCAATCTCGATTTGTTGCGCGCGCTGCTGGCGCATCCGGCGTTCCGCGCGGGCGACGTGGACACGACGTTCATCGAGCGGCATCTGGACGACCTGCTGCCGCCGGAGCAGCCGCCATCGGACGCGCTCCTGATCGCGGCGGCGCTGCACGAGATGTTCGGCGGGCGCGAGCAATCCGGGACGAGCGCGGCGCTTGATGCGCCGCCCGATCCGTGGGCGCGCGCCGACAGGTTTCGTATGGGTGGGTAATTCGTGGATTGGAGGGAAACATCATGAAACGAATAGCGCTGATTGTGCTCGTCATCATGACCGGGTGGCTGTTCCCTGTTTACGCCGACGATGAGGTGCTCCAAACCGGGGCGCGCGAGCTGTATACGGTGCTTGCGATTGGCGACCCTATCCTTGACGAGGGCGACTGGCTGGTGGAAGCGGCGAGCGAGCGCTCGGATCGAACGCAAGTCACCTGGTCGTCATCGGCACTGGGGGCGCTGGCGCATTTTGAATACCTGCATTTCGAGGACGGCGTGACCAAACAGGTGATGGACACCTGGTTTTCGGCGGACAGCTTTGACGTGATGTTCGGCGGTTACGAGTCGTTCGAGGAAGCGGATGCGTGCCGGGCAAACGGGCTGCGCCTGTACGAGTTCGACGCGCGCGAAGACGGGTTCGATTACCGGATTCGCCTGTGGGGACAGCCGATGACGAGCACCCGCCTGCTTCACGCGCTGCTGGTGTTTCCGGCGGATGAGATGGACGCGCTGGACGACTACGCCGAGCAGCTTTTTCCAGAACTCCCCTCCTGCGAGGAGTCATGAACGTCACGTTTGTCCACAATGGCATCACCTATCCCATCGCGCTTGAGCGGGGCAAGGCGGGGGATTACGTGGCGATGCTTGGCGACCGGATAGTGACGTTCGAGGCTCGGCGGCTGGCGAATGGCGCATGGCTGCTTGGCATCGGTGGAGAACAGGTGACGGTTTACGTCGCGGCGGAAGGCAGTCGCCGTCACGTGAGCGCGGGCGGCGCGAGTGTCGTCCTGTCGCTGCCAGAACCGCGCCGGGCGCAGCGCGGGCGTTCCGGCGCGGGCGGCGACCTGACCGCGCAGATGCCGGGGCAGGTGATCGACGTGGCGGTTCAGGCGGGCAACGCGGTGGGACGCGGGCAGACGCTCGTGATTCTCGAAGCGATGAAGATGGAAACCACGATGTATGCCGAGCGGGCGGGCAGAGTGGCCGAGTTGCTCGTAACTACCGGCACCCAGGTCGATACCAACGACCTGATGTTGCGAATGGAGTAACGCCTCGATCACACTCTCGCCAGGCTGGAGCCCGACCATGCGGTTCGTGCGACTTGTGTTTCGCACTGCGGGAATTTACGGAGTGCTGCTGGTTGCGCCCTTGTACTTCCTGGAATCGAAGATTGGCCGCGACTATCCGCCACCGCTCAATCATCCGGAATACTTCTACGGGTTTGTCGCCACGTGCCTGGCCTGGCAGCTGATGTACCTGTTGATCA
>CALMDI010000762.1 GCA_937864975.1 uncultured Chloroflexota bacterium
CGCGCGGGGTTCCCGCGAAAGCGGGAACTTCAGTCGAGCCTTCGGCTCGACCCCCTAAGCGCCCACAAGGAGGGAAGGGGTTCAATATGTCTGCTTGGCTCCCCTCCCTCTTTATGGGGGAGGGGTGGGGGTGGGGGCATACGTTTTATTTTCCGTCTCGCACTTAACGCACGGCGAGAGGCTTTTATGAAACAAAACCCTGTACTGGGGCTGGCGTTTGCGCTGCCCGCAATCCTCCTGATTGGCATTTTTCTGGTCTACCCGACCATTCAGACCGTCCGCTTCAGCTTTTATGACGGCGTTGGTCTGAACCTCGACCAGTATGAGTACGTTGGGTTAGAGAACTACGTTAACCTCTTCACCCGCGACAATGGCTTCTTCAATATTGATCGCTTCCCGCCGACGGGCGCGGTGTTCAACACGATCCTGTGGCTGGTTCTGTACCCTGTTTTTACGGTGTCGCTGGGGCTGCTCATTGCCGTGATGGCGAACATCGTGCGCTACGAGGTGCTGGTGAAGACCATCATCTTCGTGCCGATGGCGATTTCATTTACTGCCGCGGGCATTATCTGGCGCTTCGTGTACAGCCCGGACGAGCGAACCGGCATCCTCAATGCCGTGTATACCGCCCTGTCCGGTCAGGAGCCGATCCCGTGGCTTGGGCGCACCGATATGGTCAACTTTGGCATCATCATCGCGGCAGTCTGGCTGTCGACCGGCTTCTGCATGGTTGTACTGTCGGCGGCGCTCAAGAGCTTGCCTGGCGAAGTGCTGGAAGCCGCGCGTGTGGACGGCGCTAACAACTGGAACACGTTCTGGCGCATTATGGTGCCGATGCTGTGGCCCACGATTGTCGTCGTCGCCACCACGCAGATTATCGGCGTACTGAAGGCGTTCGACCTCGTCTTCATCATGACCAACGGCGGTCCGCGTGGGTCGAGCGAGATTATCGGTTACACGATGTATAACGAGACCTTCCAGAACGGGCGGGCGGGCTATGGCATGGCGGTCGCCGTCATTATGCTGATCGTCGTCTTGCCATTTGTTTACTTAAATATCAAGCGATTCCGCATAGAGAGGCAGTGAGCGATGACAACCACGGTACGAACGGCACCGCGTCAGCTCGTCGTCGAAAAGAGCGCCCAGGCTGGCTTTCGCCCCTCGGCAAAACTGCTGGTTCACGTCATCCTGTTCGCGTTAATGATCGTCTGGCTCATTCCGTCAGTTGGATTGCTCATCACGTCGTTCCGACCCGCGTCCGCCATCGCCGACTCCGGCTGGTGGACGGCGTTTTCGCCGGCGCGGTTTACGACTGAAAATTATCGCATGGTGTTAGAAGCGCAGGGCATGGGCAGCGCCTTCCTGAACAGCTTTCTGATTACGGTGCCAAGCACGCTGCTGCCCGTGTTTATTGCGGCGCTCGCCGCCTATGCGTTTGCGTGGGTTAGCTTTCCGGGGCGCGACATCGTCTTTTTGATCATCCTTGTTCTGCTCGTCATCCCCATCCAGACAACGCTGGTGCCGGTCTTGCGATTGTTCAATTTGACCGGACTTTCAGGCTCGCTGCCGGGCTTATGGATTGCCCACACCGCCTATGGGCTGCCATTCGCCGTGTATCTGCTTCGCAACTTCTTCGCCGGACTGCCGAAAGACCTGTTCGAGTCCGCCAAGATTGACGGAGCGAGCGAGCTGAGGGTTTTCTTCCGCATCGTACTGCCGCTGTCGGTTCCGGCGCTGGCGTCGCTGGCGATCTTCCAGTTCATGTGGGTATGGAACGACCTGCTCATCGCGCTGGTCTTCATGAGCAATCCCGATTTGCAGCCGATGACGGTGCGGATGCAGGCGCTGCTGGGCACCTACGCGACGGAATGGGACATCATGAGCGCGTCGGCATTCCTGTCGATGATCGTGCCGCTGATGGTGTTCTTCGCGCTGCAACGCTACTTTGTGACGGGTATCACGGCGGGGGCGGTGAAGTCATAGATGATTTTGAACCACAAAGGCGCAGAGGAATGCCAAGTAGGGCGCACAGCCGTGCGCCCCTACGTTTTTCTTGCTCAACTTCTAATGTGTCTTTGCGGCTCAAATTGAACGTCTGACAGCTACTCCATCGTCGCCGGGCAGGTTGCGTCGCGCCGCGCGAAGATGTCGATGCCGTCTCGCGCGTAGATGAGCGAGTAGTTGGGCGACTGCCGAAGCGACTCGCGCAGCGGGCGGCTCGTGTCGTAGCCCAGACGTTCCGGCGATTCGATAAAGACGTGGGTGAAAGGCTGGCGGGTAATGCGCTGCCATTCCGCCAGACAGCTTTCGTCGCCCTGACCGCAGCGGTTCATCCCTGCCCGCCAACCCTGCAACTGCTCAATCCCCGGATTCGTCAGCCATTCCGTTCCCTGTACGGTGGTCACATTCAGCCGCTTCGCCAGTACCGGGAACCACTCCTGAATGGCGTCCCGCCCCCAGATGGTGCCGTTCGCGCCGACGGTGACAAAGCGGCACGTGGGCAGGGTGTACTGTGAAATCCATTCCATCGCCTGTCGCGACGCAGGCGAGAGCGTGTAATAGCGATAGCCCGTCGGCAGCGCGGGATAGTTGCGCGGGGCGAGGATGACCAGCACCGATAAGACCAGCCCGACCCCGATGACGAGCGCCGGTTTCAGCCAGCCCGGCAGGCGGGGCGAGGCGGGCGCTGCTTCCTCGACGGGTTCCATCGTCGCGACCGTCTCTCGCGGGCGCGTGAGGCGATGCCAGCCCAACACGATCAGGGGTACGATGATCTCGCCGATGGCAACCGCCGCCGCGATAGAGACGATCACGCCTGCGCGCGAGGTCGCGGCGCGCGGCGCGATCATAATGTTGGCAAGGAACCAGGCGGGAATCATCCAGCGCAGGTCGAACAGCAGCTTGACCATACCGAGAATCGGAATGACGTTCGTGTAGCGCATGATTTCGCCGATGAAAATGTCGAGCCGCGTGGACAGTGGAAAGTCCATATCTTCCCAGCTCAAACCGGGCGGCGCGGCGCTTGCCGCTTCCAGCAGCGGCTGCAAGCCGTGCATACTCAGCATCGCGCCCCACCACGGAAATGTCAGCACGACCACGCCGGCGACGACAATCGCCGAGTGAATAATGTTGACACGGTTGATGCCGCGAAAGAGGAATGCCATCGCGATGCCCGTCAGAGCGAGCTGCGCCATCTGTGCGTGGCTGAGTACCGTGAGCGCGCACAGGATGGCGGTCGTAGCGACGTAGCGGCGTTCGCGCTTCTCGTACATGCGGATTGCCTGATCGACGGCGAGGATGGCGAACAGGTTGCCGGGGGAGCGCGTCAAGCCGCCGCCCATGACGTTCCAGTCGAAGGCGTTCGGAATGAGGGCGAAAATGAGCGCGGCAACGGCTGCTGCCCAGCGCGATTTGAGAAAATTTTCGGCAAGAACGTAGGTCGCGGGGATGCTCAAAATGTTAAAGAGCGCGGGCAGGATGCGTACCAGTTCCAGCACCGAAATGCCTGTGAAATCGGATGCCAGCCCGGTGAAGTAAAAGGAGAAAGGCGGGTAGGCATAGGGGATGTCGCGGAAGTTGTAGGTCGTGGTCGCGGGCAGGCGGTAGCCGTTGTCCTGCAAGTCGAGCGTCATCACGTAGAACATGCCGCCGTCGTTGAAGGGGAAATCGGCTTTAAGAATGTTGAACCGGGCGTAAGTGCCGAGGATGATCGCAACTGCCAGAATGATAAACGCGGCGCGGCGGTCAAGGGCGGATGAAGGACGCGACAAAACTATAGGCTCTCTATACCATCAGAGGTCGGGTGGGCAGCGGAACAGTGTACCAGCGCCGAGCGGCAATATGCTAGCCCTCGAACGGGCAGGGCGTGTCTCGCCGGGCAAAAATGTCGACGCCGTTCCGGGAATAGAGCAGCGAATAATCGGGCGATTGGCGGAGCGACTGGCGCAGATTGCCGCAGCATCCGAGACGCGCGGGAGACTCCAGATAGATGTGTGAGAACTCAATCCCGGTACGCTGCCTCCATGATTCGACGCAGAGCGCATCCTGATCTCCGCATTCATTGAGGACGTGGCGACGGGGCCACTGCTCGTACAACGAGGGGTTGTCGAGCCATTCGGTTCCCTGAACGGTGACCAGGTTATGCCGCCGGGTGAGGGCGGGAAACCACTCGCCAATGGCGTCGCGACCCCACACCCCCCCGCCAATCGTGACAAAACGGCATGACGGGAGCGTGTACTGCGAAATCCATTCCATCGCCTGCCGGTCGTCGGGCGTCAGGGAGTAGAAACGATAGCTAAACCGATCCATGATATTGTCGGGCGAAGCGTATGCCGTCAGGGACAGCGCGACCACCGTCACGGCAGCGGCGGCGATTTTCAGCCATCGCCGCAGCGGTGGGTGAGCGCTCGGCGGCAGCAGCGGCGCGCGGCTGCGAAGCGCCTGCGCCACTCGCGAAATCAGCGGAAAGACGACTTCACAGAGGGCAATCGAAGCGGCAATCGCCGTCAACGCTCCGGCGCGCGAGGTTGCGCCGCGCGGCGCGACGTAAAAATTGACGATGAACCAGACGGGAATGAAGAGGCGACGATCAAAGCCCAGCCTGACGTAGCCCAGGATAGGGAGCGCGTTCGTGTAGAGCGCCGCGCGTCCGATCAGCGGCTCCGACGGTCCGGTGCCCAGGTACAGATCGAGCCGCGTCATCGGCGTTAGCTCGAACTCGTTCAGGCGCGGCGGTGCTGTGGTAGTTGCCTGAAGAAACGGCGCGATGCCGTGCTGCGTGACAGTCGCCTGAACTGTGTTGTTCGTTATGACGGCATTGTCGCTGGAACTGTCCGCGAGGATTCCGTTAGCGTGGGCTCGAACGATAACGTTTCCCGTGACGGGCGAGTTCGGGGATGTGTAAAGAAGGATCCCATGGGCATTCGCTCCTGTGTTCTCGACCGTGTTGCCCACAACGTACGCGGATGGGCTGTTGTTGATCTTGATTGCCGAATCGGGGCCTCCGGTGATCGCCACGGTACATCCGGTGACAATGGCATTCGAACTGCTGTTGTCGATCAGGATCCCGTTTACTTGAGCGTCGACGACCACAGCGCGATCAACCACGGCGTTGGCCACTTTTCCCAGATAAACGCCATGACCGGGAGAGGCGGCGTCCGTATCGACGTTCACGCTGCGAATCACGATGTCGTAGAGCGTTGCCACACCCGCCGCGTCGCCTGCATAGATGCCCCAGGCGCCACCTGCGATGTTTACTCCTTCAAACGTGATGTCGTTTGCCGAAAGCTGAACAGTGACTACGCTT
>CALMDI010000763.1 GCA_937864975.1 uncultured Chloroflexota bacterium
GAAGTTCCCGCCAAAGGCGGGAACCCCGCGCAAGCGAGACGGGGTGGGGTTGCCCGACTAGCAATCACGGTAATACTGTGTCAGCACCGCGCTGCCCCGCGTGCCGAACAACGCCGCGAACCCCTCGCGCACCTCGCCAACGTACTCGAAGATTGCCTGCCACGCCAGAAGTTCGCGGCGCGGCGAAGCGATGTCCGCCAGACGCGCATCGACAGCCTGATTGAAGGCGTCCGAGTATTCCTGCATGACCGCCCAGACGATCTCGTCCTTGTCCTTGAAATGCAGGTAGAACGTGCCGTAGCCGAGGTCGGCGCGGTCGGTAATCGCCTGCACCGTCAGCCCGTCGTAATGGCGCTCGATCAGCAGCTCACGGCACGCCTGAACCAGCTGCTCGCGGGTCTGCTGTTTGCGGCGTTCGGAACGGGAGATCGACTGCGGTTTGGAAACTGACATTATGTCACTTATGATAAGTTGACGCTGATACTTGCTTATTCTACCATTGTGAATAATTGAACAACAAGAACATGACGTTCAAAGGAAAACCCGGCGATGACTGCTCATTATCCCCCAAGCCCAAAGTCCGCGCTGCTCGGACTGGATTTAATCCTGCGCTTCCGGCGCGACCCGCTCGCCTTTGGTATGGATTTCGCCCAATTCGAGTCGGACCTTGTCTACTACCGGCTGGGTCCGATTCATGCCTATATGGTCAAGCACCCCGACCTGATTCACGAGGTGCTGGTGAAACAGGCGAAGAAGTTTCACAAATGGCAGCGGCAGAAGGACGTGTTCGGCAAGTTCGACGGCAACGGTCTGGTGAACAGCGACGGCGATTTCTGGCGGCGGCAGCGCAAGCTGATCCAGCCCGCCTTTCACCACAAGCGGATTGCCGGGTATGCCGACGTGATGGTGGACTTCACGAAACGCCGCGTCGAGGCGTGGCAGCCCAACGCCGAATTTCGCGTTGACCAGGCGATGTCACACATCACGCGGGATATCGTCACCAAGACGCTCTTTAACGCGGATGTGTCCGCCGAGACGCAGCGCATTGGCGAATGTATGAACGTCGTGCAGGAAATGGCGTATCGCGACATGGGGCTGCCGTTCTCGGTGCCGGACTGGGTACCGCTGGCGTCCAAGCGGCGCGAGCTTCAGGCGATGCGCGACCTGGACACTATTATCACGCGGATCATCCGCGAGCGGCGCGAGCGCGGCGGCGACAGGGGCGATTTGCTGTCGATGCTGCTGCTGGCGGTAGACGAGCAGGGCAACGGCATGGACGACCGGCAGGCGCGCGACGAAGCGATGACGCTGTTCATCGCGGGACACGAAACGTCGGCGACGGCGCTGTCGTGGACGTGGTATCTGCTGGCGACGCACCCGGAGGTCGAGGCAAAGCTCATTGCCGAAGTCGACTCCGTGCTCGGCGGGCGTCCCGCGACGCTCGCGGACGTGCCGAAGCTGAAGTATGCGGAGATGGTGTTTAAGGAGACGCTGCGTCTCTATCCGCCGACGTGGATGTTCCCTCGTCAGGCGGTCGAGCCGGTCGAGATCGGTGGCTACCTGCTAAAGCCGAGCAGCCTCGTGCACCTGTTCCCCTACGTCGTCCATCACGATCCGCGCTGGTTCGACCAGCCGGAGCAGTTTATCCCCGAACGCTTCGCGCCGGAGCGTGCCGACTCAATTCCCGATTATGCGTTCTTTCCCTTCGGCGGAGGACCGCGCGTGTGCATCGGCAACAGCTTCGCGATGATGGAGGCGCAGCTGATTCTCGCGACTGTGCTCCAGCAGTACCGGCTGACGCTCGCGCCAGGACAGGGCGAGCCTGAGCCTGAACCTCTGATCGTCCTGCGACCCAAAGGCGGTATTCGGATGCGACCGGCTCCGCGAGAGCCGCTTCGGCAGCGAGACGCCGTGGCGACAGTTGCCGTCTAGACGAAATCTGAAAGTTGTAGTAAAAGGGCGTGGTTTCTGTTAGGAAAGCCGCGCCTCTTTTTGTATTTCTATCACGTTGCTCTTTACAAATTTGGAAGTCAGGCTGGTTTCTAACGCAATCTTTCGTTATATTCATAACTACCTCGTGATACAGTGGGGTCTATCGTTGGATATGTCGCCTGTACTCCTGGCGGCGCTAGGCAATTTGATTTGGCGACAGATCTCTTTTTCCCGCCCGGACCGCAAAAAAGCCTGTTCTTCGGAAACGCACCGCAGTTCCACGATAATCCTCTGCAATTTATGGCTGAATCGGCTCGCCAGTACGGCGAAATCGTGCATTACCGCTTCGGACCCACGCACGCTTATTTGCTGACCAACCCCGCCTACGCCCACTACGTGCTGGTGGAGCGGGCGGATAAATTTGCGGCGCGCTCGCAGTTGATTCGCGCGCTCAACAGCGCGTTCGGTCACGAGCTTTTCCCGCCCAAAGAGCGCGCCCATCGCGCGGCGCGCCCACAGCCGCTGTTCCAACCCCGCTGGCTGGACGAGTTCGCCGCCACGACGACCGGGAACGCCGATGCTCTGGCACAGCGCTGGAACGACGACAGCACACATGACGTCGCCGCGGACTTCCGGCGGCTGACGCTCGGTATTGCGGCGCGGATGCTGTTCAACACAACCGCAACCGACGTGGCGAACCGTATCGCGGAAACAATGGTGTTTTGCCCGCCGCTTTCCGACCGCCGCTTCCGCTCCCCGCTGACGCTGCCCGACTGGGTGCCGACGGCGGGGAATCGCCGCGACCAGCTTGCAGCGCACGAACTTAAGGGGTTGATCGACCAGCTTATTCAGGAACATCGCGCCTATCCGAACACGCCCGATTTGCTGGGGTCGCTGATCGCCGCTGCCGACGCGCGGGGCGCGACGGACACGCAGGTGCGCGACGAAGCGCTGACGCTTTTCCTCGCCGCACACGAGACGACGGCGACGACGCTGGCATGGGCGCTGTATCTGCTGGCGCAGAATTCCGAAGCGGAGACGCTTCTACGCGCGGAAGTGGACGCGGTGCTTGAGGGGCGCGCGCCGACGGCGGAGGACTTGCCCGACCTGCCATACGCCGAGATGGTCGTGCGCGAGACGCTGCGCCTGTATCCCCCGGCGTGGCTGCTGGCGCGTCAGGCAAAGAGCGAGATTCGCATCGCCAATTACTACCTGCCGTCCGGCAGCACGGTTTTCGTCAGTCCCTATATCATGCACCGCAGCCCGCGCTACTTCGTCACGCCCTCGGCGTTCATCCCGGAGCGGTTCGCCGAAGGCTACGAGCGCCGCCTGCCGCGCAACGCCTATCTGCCGTTTGGGGCAGGCGCGCGCGCCGGAATCGAGCAGGACGTGACGCTGACGCAAACGACGCTGCTGCTGGCGACGCTGGTGCAGCGCTGCCGGTTTTCACTCGATCCGGCGCGCGTTGTGAACGCCGAACCGGGGCTGACCTTGCGACCGAGCGGGGGCATGACGATGCGAGTCGAAGCGCGAACTCCGGCAGTCGTGACTGTTTAAGCGGTCATCACCACGTTTCAACGCTCAAGCCGGGTACGCTGTCAAAGTCGTTGTCACGGGTCACCAGCGTTAAGCCGTATTGAATCGCGTGGGCGGCAATCCACAGGTCACTCTCGTCTAATCCAATTCCCCGCTGCTTATTCTCTAACCGGAGCAGGCTACAGCGCTCCGCCGTCACCAGGTTACAGGATAGCACTGCTTGAACGGAGAGAAAATCGCGCTCTCGCCGCACGTTATTGGCGGCGTCGGCGGAATTGAGCGCGCCGTAGAGTAATTCCGATGCCGTGATGACGGAGATAAATGAAACGACGCCTTTTAAGTGGCGTCGAACGGAAGCGTCGTTGTTCAGGTAGGCGATGACAATGTTGGTGTCGAGAAGAACCCTACCGTTCACTCATCTGACTCGCTCGGAGTTCACTAATCGCCGCTTCGATGTCGCGAATATCATCCGCGCTGAACCCGTAGCTTCCAATTCGGTCTAACAGAACTTCGCCCGACGTGCCCTCTGGCGCTTCTTCGCGCGCCGACACGACCAGCTCGCCGTCAGCAAGCTTTTGAAGCAGGACTGAACATGTCGCGCCAAAGCGTTTAGTCAGTGCTTCCAGCATTTTCAGGCGCTGGTCGCGCGTGTCGCCTTCCCCTAAATCGAAGCTAACGAGCGGCGTCTTCATCGTGGCAGGCTGCTCCCGTATTCTTCTCTTATGCTAGCATAACTGGCTGGAAGCGTCCACCTGTTGGCGGCGAGAGTGGTCGTCGCTCGTGTATAATCCGGCGTTATGAGAAAACTGAGAATAAATTCTTGATTCTCATTCTCATCTTTCTCTTCATTTGTATCATAAGAAAGGGAAATCGGTAAATTCGTGGAAAAATACGCTGTTTTCAACGTTCAACGATTTCAACGCATCACGGGGAAATGATCCAACATTGGTCGATTATTTCAAACATTGAACTCCTTTTTGTGGCGGCAGCAATAGAGCTTGGAACTTTTCGTGCTGCCAGCCATTGCGAAAACTGCGA
>CALMDI010000764.1 GCA_937864975.1 uncultured Chloroflexota bacterium
CGCGCCGAAGTCGACCACGTTGGTCACGGTTCCTTCGACAAGCTGCCCCTCGTGATACTTCTGCGAGGCATGTTCCCACGGGTCATCCAGCAGCCGCTTTCGGCTGAGCGCGATTCGGTTCGACTCGCGGTCGAGGCTCAGCACGTACACATCGATTTCCTCGCCCACGCGCAGCACGTCGCGGGGATGATCGACGCGGTGCCACGCCAGTTCGCTGACGTGAATCAAGCCGTCCGCGCCGCCGAGGTTGACAAACGCGCCGAAGTCGCGCAGACCGGTGACGGTGCCGCGCACGACATCGCCTTCCTTCAGCTCGGCAAGCAGACGCGCTTTCTGCTGCGCGCGCCACTCGCGCTGCGCCTCGCGCTCGCTGAAGATCAGGCGGCGGCGCGTCTGATCGACCTCGATGACCTTGACCGCCAGTTCTTTCGTGATCAGGTCATCCCACGAGTCGCGCCCGCCCGACAGCGTCGTCGAAACGAGATGCGAGCTGGGAATGAAGCCTTCGAGGCGATTCCAGCGGACGAGGATGCCGCCGCGGTTGTGCCCCGTGACGTTGACCGAGACGACTTCTTCCGTCTCCAGCAGCTTGCGCGCCTTTTCCCAGTCATACTGCTGAAGCCCCATGTTGATCGAGACGATCAGGTTATCATCCTGATCGCGCGGGTTCAGCACGTAGACCGGCACTTCCGCGCCGACTTTTAGCCCGCTGCGTACTCTGGGATCGAGCCGCTCCAAATCCTGAATCGGCACGATGCCATCCCGCTTGGAACCCATGTCGACGATGACTTCGCGCGGGTCAATTTGCAGGATAATCGCATTGCGGATTTCGCCCCGCTGCGGCGGTTTATACGTAAAATCAGACGAGTCCAAAAGCTCTCGGAACTCTGCCTCGTACTGATTCTCCTTCTCAATGTCTGTCTTTGGCATATTCATTACTACCTACCACCTTGGTGCATTCTGATACGACTCACTCCGCGGCGAATTTCTAACAACTCAACCTCATCCCGTAACCACAGTTCCAGCGGTTAATGAACGGCGTACTCCGTCTCGAATTGCTTGAGCCAGTTCAGCTCCGCCTCACATAAACAAAGTGCATACTCCACAATCCAGCCCTGCTGGACATCTTTGGTGTTGAGGCGGTCCGTCGTTAACCCCTGAAGCATCGTCTCCGCTTCGAGGCGGCGGCTCGTAATCAACGCCAGCACTTCCTGCGGACCGAGATTGCGCGCCAGATACAGCTTGAGCAGGAATTCCCGCCGTACCTGATCGGCTCCTGCTGGCTGCCTGAGCCAGTTTTTGAGATCGTCTCGACCGCGTTCCGTCAGTGAATAGACTTTTTTCGAGGGGCGGCTGCGCTGTGGAACTTCCTGCATTTCCACGTAGCCGTCCGCCAGCAGCTTATGCAGCGTTGGGTACAACGTTCCATAGCTTGCGCTGGTGATTGCCCCAAGAGCCAGCTTGACCTGTTTTTTAATGTCATAGCCGGACATGGGGCGCTCGGTCAACAGTCCTAGAATCAAGTATTTGTACGACATGGTTTTTAAGGGATATGGGTTGGAAGCGACGGAGAAAGGCTATCCCCGCGAAAGCTGTCGTCAGGCGACAGCCGCGCGAGCCACAATGTCGGTACTGACGACCCGGCGAGACGCCAATTACAATAACCAGCGCCCTTGTTGTAATTATATCAAAAAATACCTTAAAGTTAAAGGAAATACTTCGGCAACTCTAATTCGACTCCGGCATGGTCATGCCGATGCCGCGTAATCCGCGATCCACTTCCCACGGATAGATGATAAATGCGTCGGTAATCGCGCCGTAAAAATCGGGCTTTGCCTTGCTGAACAGCGAGCGATAAGGGTTGTAGTGCATCACGCAGGTAAAGGGGGAAGCCCCCGCCCCGACGGCGCGCTCGCGCACGGCGATACTGGTACGCCCGCTGCCCCACACGTCGTCCACGACGAGCAGCTTGCGACCGCGCAGCAGGTCATCATCCGGGAACTGGATGAAGGAGGGCCACGCCATGAGCGCGGCGCTGGCGGCTTTCGCCGGGAAATCGACGGCAGCCGTGAGCAGGTGCGTAATGTCGAGCACTTCCGCCAGCATCCCGCCGGGAATGACGCCGCCGCGCGTAATCATGACCATGCCATCGAAGGGACCCAGCCCACGAATCTGCGGCAGCAGCACGTCGACGAGCTTATCGACATCCGACCATGACAGCACAAGGTGGCGTTCGGGTCCTTCGCTCATCGATTACCCTTTATTCTTGTAAACAACACTATCGCCCGATCCAATCGGCAGGGGGCGATTATGTTCCTTTACGCGAGGATTGTCAATTGATGTTGGCTTTCAGCGGAAGAAAAAGAGTTAACGCAAAGACGCAAAGGGCGCAGAGCCGCAAAGAAATTTTCCTTTGCACCCTTGCTTCCTTGCGTTAATCAGTTGTATTGGTTTTTAGCTGAGAGTTGACTGCTTATTACAGCTTCTCCGCCACGCTTTTCGCCTGTGTGAACAGCAGCAGGTAATCCGGTCCGCCCGCCTTGCTGTCCGTGCCGCTCATGTTGAAGCCGCCAAAGGGATGCACGCCGACCATCGCGCCGGTGCATTTGCGGTTCAAATACAGGTTGCCAACGTGGAATTCGCGCCGCGCCCGTTCCAGGCGCGAACGGTCGCTGCTGTAGACCGCGCCCGTCAAGCCATACTCGGTGTTGTTGGCGATGCGGAGCGCGTCGTCAAAGTCGCGCGCGCGGATGAGCGCCAGCACCGGACCGAAGATTTCCTCCTGCGCCAGCGGTGAATCTTCCGCGACTTCGCCAAACACGGTCGGCGGGATGAAGTAGCCACCGTCCGGCGAATTCGTCGCCCCGCCGGACAGCAATTCCGAGTCGCTCATCCCCATTTCGATGTAGCGCCGGATGCGGTCGAACGCCGCTTCCTCGATCACCGGACCGAGATCAATGTTGGCGCTTTCGTCGGGGGCGCCCACGGTCAGCCGGTTCGCCAGCGCGACGACGCGCTCGGCAACCGTATCGTACACGTCTCCGACGATGATCGCGCGCGAACATGCCGAACACTTCTGCCCCTGAAAACCAAACGCGCTGGCGACCACCCCTTCCGCAGCGGCTTCGAGGTCGGCGGTTTCGTCCACGAGGATGGCGTCCTTGCCGCCCATCTCCAGAATCGCCCGTTTGAGCCAGCGCTGCCCCGGCTGAACTTCCGCCGCCTTGTTGTAGATTTCGATACCGACCGCTTTAGAACCCGTGAAGGCGATGAAGCGCGTTTTGGGATGCTCGACCATGCGCGCGCCCACCGTTTCGCCGGGACCGGTGATGTAATTCAGAACCCCGCGCGGCAGCCCCGCGTTCCAGAACAACTCGCACACCTTATAGGCGATCCACGGTGTCTGCTCGGCAGGCTTGAGAACAACTGTGTTCCCCGCGACGAGCGCCGCCGCCGCCATCCCCGTGGGGATCGCGTTCGGAAAGTTCCAGGGCGGGATCACCGCGCCGACGCCCAACGGAATGTAGTACAAACCCAACTGCTCCGGCGGGTTGGGCGTGAGCAGTTCGCTGCTGTCGGCAATCCGCACGATCTGCCGCGCGTAGTATTCCATGAAGTCAATCGACTCGGCGGTGTCGGCGTCCGCTTCCGCCCAGCTTTTACCGGCTTCCAGCACCATGACCGCGCTGAACTCGTGCTTGCGCCGCCGCATCTCCGCCGCCGCGTCCAGCAGATAACGCGCGCGTTCTGCCGCGGGAACGTACTGCCACGTCGCGAACGCTTCGGCGGCGGCTTCAATCGCCTGATCGGCATGGTCAACGGTGCCATTGGCGAAGCGCGCCGCCACTTCCGCGGGGCGCGCGGGGTTGATGGACTCGAACGTCTCCTTGAGCGTGATCGCCTTGCCGCCCGAGGTCAGTGGCTTC
>CALMDI010000765.1 GCA_937864975.1 uncultured Chloroflexota bacterium
GCGCCGTCTCTGCCAGCGCCGCCACGTTCGCGTCGTTGCCCAGGTAAACCGGCTGGTTAAACGCGGCGGTGAGCAGCGCGACCAGCGGCACGTTGTGACAGTCGCCCAGGTTCGGCGGCGCGACGAGGTAGCCAGTCTTGGGATTGATCGGTCCCGGCGCGGAAATGCCGATTCCCAGAACCGGCGTGCCATCGGTCGGCATCACGAGTTGAATCTGACTTTGAATCCGTTCGATAACGGTCGCACACCCCAGACGCGCTTCAGTCGGGATTTGCACCCGCGTGAGGATATTCAGATTGCGGTCGAGACGCGCCGCGCGAATATTCGTGCCGCCAAGATCGACACTGATGAGAGCTTCGTTGTTCATGGCTTTACCCGCCGCGTCCTGTTAGGACAGATGTTCTAAACTCCGGTTGAAGGTCTCGCTAAGCCCTGCTAGAATAACATGCAATTCAACGCGATTCACAAGATCATACGTCGCCAGCACCCACAATAGATTTTTACCAGAGAAGGATTCGTTATGTCGCAAGTGACGCCGCTCCGCCAGCAGTATCTGGACGTGAAGCGCGGGCATCCCGACTGCATTCTTTTTTTCCGTCTCGGCGACTTCTATGAGACGTTCGACGGCGACGCGGAAGTGGCAGCGCGCGAGCTCGATCTCGTCCTGACCAGCCGACCGGTGAGCAAGAGCGAGCGCATCCCGATGGCGGGCGTGCCGCATCATGCCGTGGAAACCTACGTCGCGCGGCTGATCGAAAAGGGCTATCACGTCGCCATCTGCGAGCAGATTACCGAACCGAATGGGCGCGGGCTGGTCGAGCGCGAGGTCACGCGCGTGATTACGCCCGGCACGGTCATCGAGCCTGCCCTGCTTTCGGACAAGCAGCAAAATTACCTCATGGCGATTCTGCCTGTCGGCAACGCCGAGGCGCGAGAATGGACGCGGGCGGGCATCGCCTTCGTCGACATCTCGACGGGCGAGTTCGGCGCGACGCAGTTGGAAGGCGAGAACGCCGCGATTCTCGTGGTCGAAGAACTGGCACGCCTCGCGCCGCGCGAAGTGTTGTTCCCCGCGGGTTGGGCGGAGAAAGGCGTGTCGCTGCCTCAGGGCGTCCATCTGACTCCGGTGGCTGACTGGAAGTTCGAGTATGGCAACGCCGAGCAAATCCTGACGCAGCATTTCCGCGTGAGAACGCTCGATGGCTTCGGGCTGGGGGAGATGCCCTGCGGCATTGGCGCTGCCGGCGCGATCATGCAGTATCTGCGCGAAACGCAGCGCGATAACCTCGCTCAGTTGACGAGCATCCGCGCCTACAGCACCGCCAGCTTCATGGTGCTCGACCAGTTCACGCGGCGCAACCTGGAACTCACCGAGACCATCCGCGCGCGCAAGTCTCAGGGCAGCCTGCTCGGCGTGCTGGATCGAACGGTGACGGCGATGGGCGCGCGGCTGCTGCGAACGTGGATTAACCAGCCCCTGCTCGACCTCAAGCGGCTGAACGCGCGGCTGGATGCCGTCGACGCGCTCACGCGCGATGAAGCGCTGCGCGCGGAATTGCTCGACGCCCTGCGCGGCGTCTCCGACCTCGAACGCCTCGCAAACCGCCTGCTGATCGGTAAAGCCGGTCCGCGTGACCTGCTGGCGCTGCGGGACAGCCTGAGTACGGTGCCCGTGCTTCAGAACCTGATCGCATCGATCCCGGCGCTGGCGGCGCTGGTGAAGCAGTTGGACGGCTGCGACGACGTGCGCGACCTGGTGACGAATGCACTCGCCGACGAGCCGCCCGCCGTGATGAACACGATTGGCACGATTCGCGCCGGGTATTCAGACGAATTGGATCACATTCTGAATGCGACACGCGACGCCCGCGAGTGGATCGCCAATCTGGAGCCTAAAGAGCGCCGCCGCACCGGTATCCCGACGATCAAGGTTGGCTTCAACAAGGTCTTTGGCTACTACATCGAAGTCAGCAACGGACAGATTGACAAGGTGCCGGGCGACTATATCCGCAAGCAGACGCTGGTTAACGCCGAGCGCTTTATCACCCCGGAATTGAAGGAATACGAGACGCTTGTGCTCAACGCCGAGGAACAAATTCTCGCCGTCGAGCGTGAGTTGTTCGACAGGCTGTGCGCCACGCTCTGCGAAGCCGCGCCGCGCCTGATTAACACCGCGCGCGCGATTGCCCATCTCGACGTATTTCTGTCGCTGGCGTCGGTCGCCGTGCGCGAAGGCTATACGCGCCCGACGCTGACCGAGGACGACCTGCTGATTGTCGAGGCGGGACGGCATCCGGTGGTCGAGCGCCTGCTGGAAGGCGGCGTGCGCTACGTGCCCAACGACACACGCTTCGACAGCATGTCGCGCGTGCACATCATCACCGGACCGAATATG
>CALMDI010000766.1 GCA_937864975.1 uncultured Chloroflexota bacterium
GGGCGGGGTGAAAATCGTCCCGCGTTGGTCTGTGGCTCTCGTCCCAGACAATCCACTGTGCGTCAACCTGATTTAATAGGGTTTCGACGGCTTCGCGCGGGTCGTCCGGCGTCAGGTAAAGGACGCTGACCACAGCAGGGTCGATGACAGTATTGACCAGATTCGCGTCCGCGAGGTGAACGGCTCCCGCGATGGGCGAGGCATCGCCGGGGCAGAGGACTGTTGAACCGGGCTGCGCCAGCAGGCGAAGGGCGGCAAAGCGCGCCTCGACCGAGCCGCAGGTAATCGTGATGTCTTTGGGCGCAATCGACAGTCCGTAACGGCGATTGAGATCGTCGGCAACCAGCGAGCGCAGCGCGCCGATTCCCTGACGCTCGGTGTAGTGCGTTTCGCCGCGCGCGAGCGCCGCCGCCGCGGCGTCGAGGACGTGGTCGGGGATATTTGATTCTTCGTTCGCCCGTTCGGGCGGTGCTGCCAGCGTTTCCGCGCGCTTCGAGAGCGGGCGGGCGAGTGTTTGTGGTGCGGTCATGCCACCACCTCGCGCTCGAAGGGAAAGTCGATTGCCAAATCTCGCGCCAGCGCTTGCAGTTGATCGAAGATATCCGCGTCGAGCCGGGCGCCGTTAGCGCGGTATTCCTGCTCGCGACGTGCTTCCAACTCGCCGGGCACGAGAATCTCGTCAAAGCCGGGGCGCCGCTTCGACGCTTTCATCTGGCGAATAAACTCATTCATACGCGCCTTGAATTCGTCCAGCGGCATGAACCACTCGATATTGAGAGCGATGAACGTGTGCGACACATCCTGCTTCGCGGGATTGGCATAAGGCGCGAGACCGAAGCCCGCCCCCGCGATCACGCCGGTCAGCACGTCGGTCATGAAGGCGAGACCGGAGCCTTTGTACTGCCCGATGCCAAGGAGCGCACCCGTCATGGCGGCGGTCGGATCGTCAGTTTCCTCGCCGTCGGGCGTCAGCGCCCAGTCGAGCGGCATCTTTTTGCCTTCGCGCTCGTACCAGCGCATCATGCCTTTGCCGGCGGTCGTCAGGGCAATATCCAGCACCACGTCAAATCCCATGCCGGTGGGCGCGGCGATGCCCCACGGGTTCGTGCCGACCACTCCGGTCGCGCCGCCCCACGGAGCCATCTCCGGTCCGGCGTTGGTGAAGGCGACGCCGATACAATCCTGTTCGGAGGCAACGCGGGCATGGACGGACGACGAGCCGTAGTGCGTGCTGCTGCGAACGATCACCGTACCGATGCCATTCTCTTTTGCCTTCTGCACCGCCAGACGCATGGAGCGCTGCCCGACGACGGAGCCAAGCCCGTTGTGGGCGTCGACCAGCACGAGCGACGGTGATTCCTTGACAATTTCCAGCGGCGCGCCGGGTTGAATCCAGCCGTTCTGGATGCGCTCGCGGTAGGTGGGCAGGCGGCGCACGCCCTGACCCTGACCGGGGTGGTAGCGAAGCTCGCTCTGCATCAGCGCGTTGGCGCACAGACGCGCCTCGTCGGAGGGCACGCCCATCGCGGCAAAAGCGCGGTAGGTGAAGTCGTCGAGCGCGTCAACCGGGACGCGCACCAGCGTGATCGGCATGGCTAACAGAGAAGTGCTGAGGAATGAGTGCTGAATGCTGAGAAAATCAATGCAGACGCTCCTATACAGGCGACGGTAAATTGCAGTCGATCTAAATGCCTTTGATCGCCTTGTATTCCTGAAGCTGTTCGGGTGTGTAGACCTGCATCATCTCGATCTCGATGCCGCCCGTCTCCTGCTCCAGAAATGCGACCCAGCCTTCGGGGTGCAGGTGGCTGCCCTTGACCTTGCAGGCGCTGCACTCTTTGAGGGTCGCGCCTTTTGCCAATGCGTCTTCAAGCGCGGCGTCAATGTCCGGCACGGCGTAGCAGACGTGATGCAGCCCTTCGTAACCGCGCTCCTTGATCCAGGTGTCGAAGCGCCCGCCTTCGTCCAGCGACTGGCACAACTGGTATTCGACGTCGCCCACGTTAAAAATGGCGACGCGGTTGCGCGACTTCGGATAGTCATGCACCTGTGCGTCGCCGCCCACGCCGATGAAATCCTGGTAATGCTTGAGCGCGGCGTTGGCGTCGCGGACGGCGAATGCCATGTGCTTGATGTACGTCCGGTTGTCTGTCATTGCGTTCTCCGTAGTGCCATTCACCCCCCACCCCCAACCCCTCCCCCACTTCGGAGGGAGGGGCTTTCAGAGTCTTGTTTGGCTCCCCTCCCTCTTTATGGGTGCTCAGGGGGTCGGCGCATAGCGCCGACCAAAGTTCCCGCCTTTGGCGGGAACCCCGCCCAAGGGGCAGGGGGTGGGGGCAGTCTAAAAACTCAAGACCTCTCTCAAATTCACGCCGGGTGTGACCATCGGGGCGATGCCGCCTGTCTGCGAGGTCATAATCAGCGTGATGCCGGGTCCGTAACCCGCGCGCGGGCTGTCCCCCTGACCGACGACGCCGATGCCGACGGCGCTTCGTAAGTAACCGTGTCCCCAACTGCTGTCGTAATCCGCCAGCGCGACCACGTCGCCCAGGCGCAGGTTGTCCAATCCACTTTCCTTGAGCGCGTCTTTGTCCGCCGTCTGAATGTGGATCGAGCCGCCTTCACTGGTCAACCCCGCGCCCGCGCCCAGCAGATGCGCCGGAACAACGCCAACGACGGGTACGCCGAGCTTGCCATCGTCGCGCGTGGTGGCTTCCAGCGCGTCCAGTAACTCCGGCGCGCAGCTTTTGATCTTCACGTCGGGGTGATCGGGAAGCTCCAGCCCCACGCCCTTTGAGCGGACGATGATCTTGTCGCCAATTGCCATTTTCTCCCGGTCTTTCGGGTCGAAGTGAATGATGACCTGCTCGGAGAAACGTCCCGATTTTCCGGTGACGATGCCCCGCGCGCCCTGCGCGCTGCCGGACATGACGACGGCAGTGTTGCCGACACAGGCGAGAATGTTCAAGCCGCGGTTGCCCATGTCGTCCTTGACGTTGATGCTGACGCCCGGATGCACGCAGTCGGCAAGCCAGCCATACGCCGAGTCGCCCACCGACACGTTATAGACGATGCCGCCGTAGCTTGGCAGCAGAAACGGCTGACCGTCCGCGGTCAGGTAATAGGGCATGGCGGGCAAGCCGGGGAACGTGGGCGAGGCGATGTTCCCCATGACGGACACACTGATTAAACGGTCGGCATTCGATTTGACGGTCATACGATCTCTCGGATGTTGAGGTAATTGGCAATATTCGCGCCGGGGTCAATCGTCCATTCTATACACGGCTCGGCGCACGTCATCAGCGTCAGGATGCCGGGTCCGTGCCCGGTCATCACCGAGTCGCCGTGAATGCAGAGCGCAATCGTGACGGCGTTCTTGCGGTAGCCGCGCCCGTAGCGGTGGTCGGCATGGTTGATTGCCACGAGGTCGCCCAGCCGCATTCGGTCGATGCCAAGCTCCGCCATCAGCGTGCGGTCGCCGGACATCAAATCCTGATCGACGTATTCGGGATTCAACTCCGCGCCGGAACCCATAATGCGAATCGGCAGTTCCATCGCCACCGGCACGCGGATTTTGCGGCTGTCGACCGCCTCAATCGGGATTGAGTCGATGAGAGCGGGGGAGCACTTTTTGAGCAGAATTTGCGGATAATCGCCGAATTCGAGACCGCGCCCGACCGCCTGAATCTGGACGCCGTCGCCCACACACAAAAGTTCGGCGGCGTCCGGCTCGAAATCGACCAGGATGCGCTGGTGCTCTCCTGTAACGACTCCGACTGCACCCTTTGCCAGGCCGCTGGTGACGATGGCTTTGTTCCCCATGCAGTTCAGATAGTGCAGTGCGTTGTCCGCCGCCGCGTCGGGGTTGACGAGCGACGCGCCCGGCTCGACGTGATCGGCTGCCCAGCCGAAGGCGGGATCGCCCACGCGGGCGTTATAGACGACCCCGTGCATACCGGGGAGCATTCGCGAAATACCGTTGTTGTCGGCAATATAGCCGGGGGCGCGGAACGTGGGCTGGTTGATATAGCCGATGACCGCCATTTCCACAAGCTGCGAAGCGTTCGTTCGTAGGGGCATCCGAAAGCCTTTTTCTTGACAAAAACCGCGAGGCTTTTATAATCAGCGATTAGTCGCCTGTCGATTGTCGACAATCGACCACTGGCACGAATTATAGGCACCTCAGAAGGGGTTGTCAAGCACATGACCGATCGCGTTCCCCCACTTGGAGAGATCCAGAGCCGGTCGCTCAGCGAGCAGGTGCTTGACGTTTTACGCGACGCGATTCTCGACGGCGATTTCAGACCCGGACAGCCGCTTGTCGAAACCGATATTGCCGCGCGACTCGGCGTGAGCCGCGCGCCGCTGCGCGAAGCCATCCGCATCCTCAGCGCGGAAGGCTTGGTGGAGAGTGTTCCCTATCACGGCACGACCGTTCGCGCCCTGACCAAAACCGACATCGAAGAACTCTACAGCCTGCGCGGGGAACTGGAAGCGTTTGCGATTCGCCGCGTCATTCAACAGGATGCCCAACAAGCCGCCAGCGAGCTGCGTGAGCACATGAACGCGATTTTGCAGGCGGCAGAAGCGGGTGACCTGCACCTCGTCAATGAAGAAGACCGCGATTTTCATCGCACGCTGATTGTCCTCAGCGATCACAGTCTGCTACTTTCGTTGTGGAACGTCGTCGGCGCGCGCGTGCGGCTGGTGATGGCGCTGCTCAACCGGCGCAACAGCGACCTCAAACAGGTCGCCTACAACCACGTTCCGATTATCGAGGCGATTGAGGCGGGCGACGAAGCGCGCGCCGTGCAGGAAATTCGCCAGCATATTGCCAACACGGGCGCGTTGATCTCCGAATTCTGGGAAGTCGAAACGGAGAATAAGAATCCCTGATGCCTGAGCGCGTCGTCGTAACCGGAGCAGGTGGATTTGTCTTCAGCCACGTCGTGGACGCGCTGCTCGATTCCGGCTGCGATGTCGTCGCCGTCGACCGCCACTTTGACGCGGCGCGGCGCGCCGCATGGGGCAGCCGCGTTATGGTGGTCGAAACCGACGCCGCCGCGCTCCCCGACTTCCGCGCGGACGTGCTCATCCACGGGGCGGCAGTGACGGCTTCCCCCGAAGACAGCCGGCAAACGCCCGAAGATAATTTCCGCGCCAACGTCGAGCCGGTCATCGCCGCGACCGAATGGGGGGCGCGCAACGACGTTCGCCGCGCCATCTTCGTCAGCTCGTCCGGCATTTACGCTGAGACGCCACCCGGCATG